>DAOWOF010000112.1 GCA_030642205.1 Desulfobacteraceae bacterium
CCTTTATTTGATTCCCTGATTTTTCGATTTATCCTCTTTGTATGTCTTAAGGGCTCGGCAATAAATAACCTGGCATTTTTGCATCCCGACTTCACCATATCTTTAACCGATCTTCATGCGCAAAAATCCTCGGAATAGTTCACTATTCCTGCGGATTTGCGCAATCATATCGATTAAAGCTACGACAAATTCGGGCGCAAACTCTACCAGGTTATTTATTGTCGAGCCCTAAGAGAAAGTCAAGCGAAGAGGGTCCATAGTCGGGAGGTTCTGGATCTCCTGTTTTTGTGCCTTGCCGATATTTTTGGATCTGCTCGATTGAATCTTCTATTTATCCCAGGGAGACTATCCAATCATCATAAACAGAGAGGGACTTAAGGGAAAAAAGTTCCAATATGGAAATTAATTAATTGGTCTTACCAAAAAACAATCAGCTTAGTTTATAATATTGCGATGTAATAACAATAGGATATATGATGATTCAAAGGATATTGCTTCTTGGTATGCTATTTGCTCATTAATTTGCCAGATATTAATTCAGGAAAGGTGACATGGGATGAATTCAACAGAAATTTTTGGTGGAGTATTTCCAGCTTTGGAAAAGGTATTAGATTTGAGATCGTATAAGCACAATATGATTATCTCTAATATTGCTAATATTGATACTCCAAATTATAAAGGCTTTGACTTAATTATTGGGGATGAGTTGGCTAAATCCAAAGAAACAAAAAGACTTGAGCTTAAAAAAACAGATTCAAAGCATTTTTCCGGATCTCAGAGGTTGCATGGCATCAACCATAGGATAGTTCCGTTGAACCCGGTTAATAAACGAGCTGATGGTAATAATGTGGATTTGGATAAAATGATGTCAAGTTTAGCTGAAAATGGTTTGATGTATAATGCAAACGCCCAAATTTATGCAAAAAAATTGCAAGGTTTAAAATATGTGATTAGTGGAGGGAACAAATAGATGAATTTTCTGGATGCTCTACATACCAGCTCTTCAGGATTATCCGCCCAAAGAACACGGATAAATGTCATTTCAAGTAATCTTGCGAATATAAATACAACTAGAACACCCCAGGGAGGGCCATATCGGAGAAAAGATGTAATTTTTAAGTCTATTATCCCTCAAAAGTCTTTTTCAAATATGCTGAGTTCGCAAATGCGTTCTGGTGTAACTCAAGTTCAAGTGGCGGGTATCTCAAGTGACCCAAGGCCTCCCCTAATGAAATATGACCCTGAGCATCCTGATGCAGATGCTAAAGGATATTTAGCTTTACCAAATATCAATATGATTGAAGAGATGGTTAATCTTATATCTGCAACTCGTAGTTATGAAGCGGGTGTAACAGCTCTTAATGCAAGTAAGAGCATGGTTATGAAGGCTTTAGAGATCGGTAGATAAAGAGAATAAGTTCCTTAAGGCAGCTTAAAATATCAGGGAGAGATAATGGATGATTTCAAGATAGATGATAGCATCAAGATTCCTCTGTCATTACCAAATACTGATAATTATCAAAACATAAAGGGTGAAAATTTTATTGACTTTTTAAATAACACTATCCAGGAAGTCAATGAACTTCAACAAGCCGCAGATGTAAAAGTCAATGATCTTGCCAGAGGTTCAAATATTGATATCCACAATACTATGATCTCGATGGAAAAGGCCGAAATATCATTTAAATTAATGGCTGAAGTTCGCAATAAGGTAATAAGCGCTTATCAAGAAATTATGCGGATGAATGTTTAATAGGGAAATTCCATGAAATTGAGTGATTTATTACTAAAAATTAAAATATTTTTTGCCAGTCTTTCACCTGGGAAAAGAATTACGCTAATAACTCTCATATGTGGCATGATTGTCAGTTTTATCATTATTATAATCTGGAGTGGTAAATCTGATTATCAATTGCTCTACTCAAATCTCTTGCCTGAAGATGCAAGTTTAATAATCAGCCGGTTAAAAGAGCAAAAAATTGACTATCAGGTTTCATCAAATGGTAGTGCGATTCTAGTCCCGGATGAAATGGTATATGAGACCAGGATGGACTTTGCAGGTCAGGGATTGCCTAAAGGTGGCATGGTTGGTTTTGAAATATTTGATAATGCTAAATTAGGAATGACCGAGTTTCTTCAGAATATTAATTACCAAAGAGCATTACAAGGTGAGTTGGCGCGTACAATTAATGGGTTTTCTGAGATTCAAAGTTCCAGAGTGCATTTTATTATGCCCAGCAAAAGTCTTTTTATTGACGACGTAAAGCCGGCGAAATGCACTGTAGTTGTTAAATTATTGCCTGGGAAATGGTTGAGTAAGAACCAAATTACTGGAATTGCACATCTTGTATCATCGAGTATTTCAGGATTACCTTTAGAAAATGTGACCATTGTGGATCATTTGGGGAAAATTATTTCAGATTTTAGAGATAAAGCATCAGAATCCAATATAAATACAGACAATTTAGAGTATCAGGAAAAAGTCGATAAAAGCTATGAAAACCGGGTTAGGTCAATGCTGGAGGAGGTTTTGGGAGTCGGCAAGGTCATTGTCAGAGCTTCGTGTTCCATTGATTTTCAAAGACTGGAGAAAACAGAAGAGATATATGATTCCGCTAATAAAGCAATTCGAAGTGAACAGACTCTTAATGAGATTGCGAATGGTAATGACTTGAATGCCATTGGAATTCCCGGAGTTGTATCAAATATTCAGCAAGAAGGAACAAAATCCAATCAAGTAAATTCTCAATCAATGAATAAACAGGACAGAAGTGTGAATTACGAAGTTGGAAAAATAATTCGGCGTATAGTAGAACCTGCAGGCAGCATAAAAAAAATATCAGTTGCTGTAATTGTAGATGGTGCCTATAAAATTGAGGAGGATGAAGAAGGAGAGACCTTGCAGACTTATATCCCAAGATCTCAAGAAGAGATGGCAAAACTTGAATCAATTGTTAAGCGGGCTATTAATTTTGATTCTGCAAGAGGGGATGACATTGAGGTAGTAAATATTAACTTTGAAGGCTCTAATGTTCATGAAGAAAAGCTTATAAGCACTGAGAATAACTGGCTTCTATATTTAAAGCAATATTCGAAATTAATTAAATTTGGAGCAATATTATTATTCGTTTTTTGTTCATATATATTTATAGTTCGTCCTATAGTGAAATGGATTATCTCCACTTCAGTGGAAGATATGGAATTATTAAAACAATTACCTAAGACTGTTGGTGAACTGGAAGGTGAAATGAATGAAGGATCTTCAGATTCCCAGATGAGGGATGCTGCGATTAAATTAATGGAAAGTGGCGGCAGCAATCCTGACAAGCTGATGCATAAGTGGCTCAAAGAAACATAATTAATGTTGTGCGTCTGAAATCAGCATCCCTGAAATAGCTGAATAATTACATTAAAAGAAGCAAAAGGATTATCAAATCAAAATGGATCCTAATAAATTACCAGGTTCTCTTAAGATCGCAATATTGATTCAATCAATGGGGAAGGTGAGGGCTGAACGTTTTTTGGAGGGATTAGATGTTGAGGAAGTTCGTCTTATTAAGAGTCATCTGTCTCAAATGGGAACAATTCCTCCTGATGTAGTAGAAAAAGTAGCATCTGAATTTACGAGTTTAGGAAGATCTGAGACAGGCAAAGATGGTGTAGACGATAGAAATGAAGAGGATCAAGACATGGATAATGGTCAAACTTCTTTGGAGACCATTCAATCCCTTGAGCCAAGTCTTTTGTTTGATCTTATTAAGGATGAACATCCTCAAACCATTGCAATTATATTGGTGCACCTTAAAACTGATGTCGCTGGTTATATATTATCTATGTTTCATGAAGAAATCTCAATGGATGTAGCTTTCAGGATTGCAAATATGGATAAGGTTATCTCTACTATGGTAAATGATATTGATGCTATTTTTAAGGATGTTTTGAAGAATGAGCAATCAAGTACTACGCATAAGATAGGGGGGGTTGATTTTATTGCGGAGGTATTAAATCAGTTGGATGCTGTTACTAGTGAACTGATAATGGCGGAAATTGAGGAGGAAGACACAGATCTGGCGGATAAAATTAAGCAGAGAATGTTTATCTTCGATGATATTGTCAAGGTGGATGATAAAGGATTGCAAAAAGTATTAAGAGGCGTTGAATCTCAACAATTGGTGGTTGCTTTAAAAGCGGCAACGGAAGAAGTTAAAGAAGCAATATACAGAAATATGTCATCACGAGCATCTGAGATGTTAAAAGAAGAGATGGCCTCGTCAGGAGCAGTGAGAATGAATGAAGTTGAAGCAGCTCAACAGACAATAATCAAAATAATACAAGAAATGGAGAAAAAAGGCGAAGTCACAATTGAAGGTAAGGGGGACGCATTCATTGCATAATAAACCTGAAAATAAAAAAATATATAGTTTTCCTGCTATCTTGATGGGGGGGGCTGAGAAACAAGATTCGGGAAAGAACGCGTCTGGAGAATTTAAACCATATAATTTCGGAAGCAAAAAACTGAAAACACTCAATACATCTGATGAAAATGGTGAAGCATTTGACTTTAATGAGTACGAGCTTGAGGAAATAAAGAAACTTGAAAAAGATGCGTTTTCCCAGGGATTCTTACAAGGAGAAAAAACAGGAATTGAGGCAGAGAAACTCAAATCCGAACCAATGCTGCAAAATTTTCGGCAAGCTATTATAGAATTGGATAATGCAAAAAAACATATGTATCTGAAAGCTGAAAAGGAGGCCGTTCTACTTGCCCTTGCAATAGCAAAAAAAATAATAGGACATGAAGTATCGAATAATCAAGAGCTTGTCTTAAAAAATATTGTTAAAGATGCTTTAAAAAGAGCCTCGGATCAGAGCCATATAAAGGTACGTATCCATCCTTCCGATTATAGTATGATTAAAGAATCCAAATCACAGTTTGCACAGTATCTTGATAACAAAGGTGATATCGTTTTTGAGGTGGACGAAAGGATCCATAATGGAGGTTGTATTATTGAGACAGATTCCGGAGAGATTGACGCAAGAATTGATAATCGACTTATGATAGTTGAAGAAGCATTAAAGTCTCAGATGCAAAAAGAAATGCCTAATGGATGATTGCCTAAAATGACAACAGGATTTAGCTTAACAAAATATCATAAAACTCTGGGATCTGTTTCTCCTATTTTGGCAAATGGAAGAATTACCAAAATCATTGGTTTGGTTACAGAATCCAAAGGACCTGTATCCAGATTAGGTACAATCTGTGATATCTATCCCAAAGGTAATAAAAAGAAAATATCGGCGGAAGTGCTTGGATTTAGAGACAATAAAGTATTATTAATGCCTTTAGGGGAAATCAGGGGAATTGGCCCTGGAAGCAAAGTTGTAGCAAAACATCAAAACGCGCTTGTTCAAGTCGGAAATAGTCTATTAGGAAGAGTCATTGATGGCCTTGGAAGGCCAATAGATGGAAAAGGTCCCATCGCGAATGAGGAAGAGTACCCATTATATAATGAACCTGTAAATCCTTTATTGAGAAAAATGATTTCTCAACCACTAGATACCGGAATTAGAGCAATTAATGGACTTTTAACGATTGGGAAAGGGCAAAGGGTAGGTATTTTTGCCGGTTCAGGTGTAGGTAAGAGCGTTTTATTAGGCATGATTGCCAAAAGATCAAGGGTAGATGTGAATGTCATAGCGCTAATTGGTGAGAGAGGTAGAGAAGTAAATGAATTTATTCAGAATGATCTTGGCCCGGAAGGTTTAAAAAGATCTATAGTTATTGTAGCGACTTCGGATCAGATACCTATTGTTAGAATGAGAGGTGCCTTCATTGCTACAACCATAGCGGAATATTTTCGCGATCAGGGTATGCATGTCATGCTAATGATGGATTCAATTACTCGTTTTGCAATGGCGCAAAGAGAAGTAGGCTTGGCTACCGGAGAACCACCAACAACCAAAGGATATACTCCTTCAGTTTTTACTTTGCTGCCAAAATTATTGGAACGATCCGGAACGTCGAGACATGAAGGTACAATTACGGCTCTTTATACTGTTTTAGTTGAAGGAGATGATATGAATGAGCCAATCGCGGATGCCGTAAGGTCAATTCTTGATGGTCATATTGTCTTATCAAGAGATTTGGCTATGGAAAGTCATTATCCTGCGATTGATATTTTAAGTAGTATTAGCAGGAGCATGAATAGTCTAATCGATCCGGAACATCGTGAAAATGCAGGACGATTAAAACTTGTTCTTGCAAGTTATAAAAAAGCGGAAGATTTGATTAATATTGGCGCCTATGTGCCAGGCAGTAATCCGAAAATTGATTATGCTATTAAAATGATAGAAAAAGTTAATACTTATTTAAAACAGGGAATTGATGAAGGTCTAAATTATAAAGATAGCTTGGAGCAACTTAACCAACTTTATGATATTCAAGGGAAATAGCTTCCATTAATCTTGGAGAGCAGGTTGAAATCATGTTTAGATTCTCTTTGGAACCGGCCTTAAGTTACCGTAAAACAATAGAGGAAAGCCTTGAAAAAGAATTAGGCGGATTAAAAAATATCCTCCTTATTGAACAAAATGAAATGCAAAATTTAAAAAAGAATAAAGATATCCTTTATAATCAATTACATCAAAAACAGAAAGAAAATATGAGCCCATCTGAACTCATAATTTATAGTAATTTTATTGGCAATATCTCAGGAAAGATTAGCTCCCAAAAAGATAATATTACAAGCATTACTAAAAAAATATGCATCAAAAGAGATGAATTAATCAAAGCAATAACGAAAAGAAAAACACTGGATAAATTAAAAGAAAAGGCTTTAGGTGTTTATCGTCAGGAAGTCTTATTAGCAGAACAAAATGTTCAGAATGAAAATGCTATTTATCGCTATAATGGTGGCTTTTAGTTAGTCTCCGGCTATTTATTGTCAATTTTTTTATTCATGACTTTGGTCAAATTTTGAGGTGCAAGATGTTTACGTCTCCATTAATATTATCTGAGGACTTAAAGACTAATGACAATATGCTAATTTGTCAGCAAAATCATAAAGAGAGTAAATCTTTTGAAGATACATTGGTTTCATGTAATTTAAGTGACGAGATAACAGATGATAAAGGGGTAGAACTTTTGAATCCGTATGATTCGAATGATGCTGCGATTGAAGATATCCTTAATCAAATTTATAGAAATTCATTACAGCAATTTAATGAATTGGAGCAAGATGGCGTAATCAGTGAGGACATAATAAAGATGTCAGGCCTGTCAGAGGCCGAGATCTTATCCGAATCTGATGTGATAGAAGATATAGAACTGGAACTATATAAATTAAGAGATAGATTAGTTGGATATCAAAATATCATCAAAATGGTTAATAGCATTGAAGACCAAAACAAAACAGTTCCTGGC
>DAOWOF010000075.1 GCA_030642205.1 Desulfobacteraceae bacterium
ATCGAGTTACATACCGCAAGCCTATGCAATAACTTTTCACACACTTCTACGTAAGCACGGTTTCAGATTGGTAATACACTGGAAAAACAAAGAAGCAATGATGCTTGGAGAGCTTAAGCAAGTTTTTGAGAAAAAAGTGGGTGAACTTCTAGATCGAAAATTTCCAGATTTGGAGCCGGAGTTGCATGCCACGTTGAAAGAATACTTTGTGAATCTTCTTTGGTAGTTATGACGAACATCAGCCCAACGGATAAGGTTAGATTGTGTGAGGAACGAACCACAATCTGAACCGTTTGCTGGACAAGCCCGGATTATCTTATAGAAAATATCTTTTTGGAAATATGCCTGTATCAGGCAAAGAAGTTGGCGTATGCCGGATGATTTAAGGTTATTTTTTAAAAAAAGAGTTGATTTTACACCCACAACAGTTTTTTTCAGGGCGAAAAGCTGCTTTATTTTTAAGGTTAAATATGTTGTAAGCAATAGGATAAAAGCACAATTTGTGGCTTTTCGAGGTATAATTGGCGTAATTGTTCTTTCCGTTCGGACACTGTTTATGATTTGGGACGGGGATAAAACAATTTCCTTCGGGCTCGTCCCTTAACCTTTAATCATCAATTTATTGTTTTTGGAAACTTATTTATGACAATCAAAGAGGCAAAAGAAGTACTTAAAATAGAGGCCGAGGGGATCTTGAACCTCTTGGATAAAATAGGCCCTGCTTTTGAAAAGGCTGTTTCAATAATTCTGGAGATAAAGGCTAAAGGCAGGCTGATCATAACAGGTATGGGTAAATCAGGCTTAGTGGGCAGGAAGATATCAGCTACACTCAGCAGCACAGGAACTCCTTCTCTATTTCTACATCCGGCGGAAGCCATTCATGGCGATCTTGGGATGGTAACAAAAGAGGATGTAATACTTGCCATTTCCAATAGTGGACATACCTCTGAAATAAACATAATTCTTCCTATAATTAAAAATTTGGGGACTAAGGTTATTGGTTTTACAGGCGATCTTGTGTCGCCAATGGCCAGACTTTGTGATGTTGTAATCGATGTGGGAGTGGAAAGAGAAGCCTGCCCCATGGGCCTTGTTCCTACTGCCAGCACCACCGCTACCCTGGCTATGGGTGATGCGCTGGCTGTGGTGCTTATAAATTCCAGACGTTTTAACCGGGATGATTTTAAAAAATATCACCCCGGCGGAAGCCTGGGGGAGCGTCTTGGCATAAATATAAGCGAAATTATGCTCTCCAATAGCCAAATACCTATTGTCCGGATTGGTTCAAAGGTTCCAGTGGTATTGGATGAAATGAATTCAAAAAATATAGGAGCTACCCTGGTGGTTGATCATGATGGAATATTGAAAGGCATAGTTAGCGACGGGGACCTGCGAAGGGCATTAATCAATCATGGTAATATCCATGACATGACAGTCGAAGAAATCATGTCTCCCTCTCCCAAGACAATTGGTGAGGGTAAAACAGCTGCGGAGGCTCTTGGAGTTATGGAATTATACGGGATTACCCATCTGGCGATTGTGGACAAGGATTTAAAAATTAAAGGGATTGTCCATCTCCATGACCTCCTTGGAAGAGAGGAATTCAGAATTAATGGGGGTCTTTAAAAGGATTTCTGGTGATAATTAAAGAATATTGGACCGACGCAGGGAAACAAAAAAAAGACAATAAATTTCTATAAAGAAAGGGGCTTATAATGTCTGAAAACTGGATATGGATAGATTTGGAAATGACGGGGTTGGATCCGGAAATTCATACTATTATTGAAATTGCTTCAATCGTTACGGATCACCAATTAAATATTATTGCTCAAGGTCCTGCTATTGCCATCCGTCCTTCCGAAAAAGACCTCAAATCCATTGATGAATGGAGTTTAAATCAACATAGAAAATCCGGACTCTTGAAACGAGCCCAGGATTCCCCTTATAATTGCCAGGAAGCTGAAATGGAGACATTGAATTTCCTAAAAGAATATAGTCAAAAAAATAAATCTCCGCTTTGTGGAAATTCAATCTGGCAAGATCGCCGGTTTTTGATAAAATATATGCCAGACTTGGAGTCTTTTTTTCATTATCGGAATATTGATGTCAGTTCTGTTAAGGAATTGGCAAAAAAATGGTATCCCGACTTGCCTGTATTGCAAAAACAGGGCTCTCATCTGGCTTTAGACGATATTAAGGAGTCTATAAGAGAGTTAAAGTATTACAGGGATAATATATTTGTTTACAGAGATAAAATTTAAAAGGTTGATAGCGTCGCAAGATCTTATAGCTACGATTTGTGCTTTATAACTCAAACACGAAAATGAGGATTATAATGACTCGGATTATGGAACTCTTTCAAATTAAGTATCCAATTATTCAAGGCGGCATGATTTGGTGTTCCGGCGCGAAATTGGCAGCAGCAGTCAGTAATGCCGGAGCTCTTGGTCTGATAGGAGCATCCTCCATGAAACCGCCCCTGTTAACATCTCAGCTCAATAAGATGAAGGATCTGACAGATAAACCATGGGGTGTAAATTTGCCGGTATTCAGTCAATATGCGGATGAGCAGGTTAAGATAATAATGGATTCGGGAGCCAAAATTGTATTTACTTCCGCCGGCAGCCCAAAGACCTATACAAAGATTTTAAAGGCAAATGGCATAAAAGTAGTTCATGTTGTCCCATCACCGGAACTTGCCGTGAAATGTGAACTGGCAGGAGTAGATGCCATTGTGGCCGAAGGCTTTGAGGCAGGCGGTCATAATGGAATAGATGAGATTACTACTATGGTCTTGATTCCTCAAGTAGTAAAGGCCGTCAGTATTCCGATTATTGCCGCGGGAGGCATAGCGCTTGGCCGGCAAATGGCAGCGGCAATGTCCTTAGGCGCTGAAGCAGTGCAGCTTGGAACACGTTTTGCCGCGACCAAAGAATCCGCGGCCCATGATAATTATAAAGATGCCCTGTTAAAAGCGAAATCAGGTTCAACAAGATTAATGATGAAAAAGTTGCTGCCGGTTCGTATTCTCAAGAATAAATTTTATGAGCAGATTGAGACCTGTGAGCAACGGGGATGCAGCAAAGAAGAGTTATCTGAAATTATGGGTAAAAATCGCGCCATGCAAGGGATCTTTGAAGGAGATGTTGTAAATGGCAAAGTAGAATTAGGCCAGGTCTCGGCATCCATAGAAGATATCCCTTCTGCCGGGGAAGTAGTTGCTCTCCTTATTAAAGAGTATAACCAAACGATCACGCAATTAACAAAATACTAGATTTTTGAGTAATTTTCTAATTGCTATTAGCTATAAATATTTAAAAACCTTTGAAAATTAAATGTTTAAATACCAAAAAACACATACTTATTTTGCCCAGATTGCCGAAGGATTTGAAGAGCCGGCCACTAAGGAGCTTCTGTATCTCGGAGCAACACAAATAACCCACGCATTTCGCGGACTGCATTTCTTCGCGGACAAAGAAACCCTATATAATATTAATTATAAAGCCAGCCTTGTTACAAGGGTTCTCGCGCCTCTATTATTCTTTCAATGTCGAGACCGCGAAGACCTTTATAATACTGGAAGATCAATCAACTGGAATTCTATTTTCTCTGTTAGTGATACCTTTGCAGTTTTCTCCAATGTCTCAGGAAACAGCAAGCTGATACATTCAAAATTTGCTTCCTTATGTCTCAAGGATGCTATAGCGGATCACTTCAGAATCAGGTGTGGCAAACGTCCTGATGTGGACAGCCGATCGCCTGATATATGGATAAACCTCCATATTGAAAGAAATAATTGCACCATAAGTCTCGATACCTCTGGAGGTTCTTTGCATCGCCGGGGTTACAGACTTGAAACCGTTGAAGCTCCCATGCAGGAGACTTTTGCCGCAGCCATGATTGCACTTTCAGACTGGGATGGCAAGACCCCGGTTTATGATCCCATGTGTGGTTCAGGAACTCTTCTTTGTGAGGCATTCATGAAAGGGTCCCATATACCTGCCGGCTTTCTTAAGGAAGATTTCGGCTTTCGTTTTCTTCCTGATTTTGACTCTGATCTCTGGAAAAGAATAAAAAAAAGATCAAAAGAAAGTATACGTAAATTGCCTCCGGGACTTATTGCCGGCAGCGATAATGAATGGGGTTCAGTAAAGGCAGCCAAGACCAACTGCTCTGTTCTTCCGGGGGGCAATATGATTAAAATATCAAAAAAAGATTTCAAACATATTCCAAGTCTTGAAAATACAGTAATCTTTTGTAATCCGCCTTATGGGATTCGTTTAAATAAGGATGAGGATCTCAGCCCATTTTATAAAGATTTTGGAGATTTCTTAAAACAACGTTGTAAAGGATCTCAGGCATATATCTACTTTGGCAACAGGGAGATGATAAAACGAATCGGCCTTAAGCCGTCATGGAAAAAACCAATGAAAAATGCTGGCTTGGATGGAAGAGTTGTTAAATATGAAATGTATTGATTTTAAAATCCGGGTTTGCCCATGGCACTGATAGGCATGCGTAATGTAACCTGGGGTTTTGGCAATCCGCCGCTCCTTGAAGATATAACGCTTCAGATCGAGAAAGGAGATCGGGTCTGTTTGCTGGGTCGCAATGGATCAGGAAAATCAACCCTGCTTAGACTCTTTAATGGCAATATGCTTCCGGACAGTGGTGATATATGGAAACAGCAGGGTCTTACCATTGCCACAATGGAGCAGAATGTTCCCACTGGATATGATGGGACGGTTTTTGATATAATCTCCCAGGGCCTCGGTGAAAAAGGCAAGGCCCTGGCCGAATATAACAGGATCTGCAAAACTTCAGAGGCGATGGGTTCTCCAGCGCTGACAAGACGCAGGGATGAATTGCAGCATATCCTTGATACTGACAATGGATGGGAGCTTTTAAGGCAGACCGAAAACATTCTATCCCGAACAGGTCTTGATCCTGATCAAAGATTCAGTGATCTTTCAGCGGGGATGAAAAGGCGCGCCCTTTTCGCGCGCGCGATAGCTCTTGAGCCAGACCTCCTTTTACTGGATGAGCCTACCAACCATCTTGACATTGAATCCATTATCTGGATGGAAGAATTTATCTTGCATCATATAAAGAGTCTGCTCTTTATCACACATGACCGTGCTTTTTTAAAAAAAATATCCAGCAGGATTATGGAGCTGGATCGGGGGCATCTTGTTTCCTATGACTATGATTATGAAAAATATCTGGAAACGAGGCAGGCAGCCTTTGTTGCGGAAGAAAAACAAAACAAGGTGTTTGACAAAAAGCTCTCCAATGAAGAGACCTGGATAAGGCAGGGAATCAAGGCTCGCAGGACAAGAAACCAGGGCCGTGTCAGGGCGCTTGTCAAGATGCGCGAGGCTTTTTGGGCACGCCGTAAAAAAACGGGAACCGCAAAAATACAGACTCAGGAAGCGGAAAAGACAGGAAAACTGGTTCTTGAAGCAAAATCATTGGCTTATTCCTATGGAGAAAAGCCTCTGATCCATGATTTTTCCACCACTATAATGCGTGGAGACAAAGTGGGGATTATCGGCCCTAATGGCATTGGCAAGACAACTCTCCTGAAAATCCTTTTAAAAGATATTGCTCCTGATTCAGGGAATGTGCGTCATGGAACCAACCTTCAGGTAGCCTATTTTGATCAACTCAGGGCACAGCTTGATGAGCAAAAAACTCTACAGGAAAACATCGCGGGCGGGAACTCTTTTATTATCTTTAATGGGAAAAAACGTCATATCACAGGGTATCTTCAGGATTTTCTCTTTTCACCTGAAAGATGCAGAACTCCTGTATATGTACTTTCCGGGGGAGAAAAAAACAGACTGCTTTTGGCAAAGCTGTTTATAAAACCGGCCAATGTTCTTGTTATGGATGAGCCTACCAATGATCTGGATGTGGAAACTTTGGAGCTTTTGGAGGAACTTGTCTTTGAGTACAAAGGGACCATTTTACTCGTCAGTCATGACCGCGCATTTTTAAATAATATTGTTACAAGCTCCATAGTCTTTGAAGGAAACGGTCATCTATCCGAATATGCAGGTGGATACGATGACTGGCTAAGTCAAAGACCGCCTGAAATACTAATTCAGCCCAAGAAAAAACCCTTAAAAAAAATAGAGCAAAGTCCAAAACCTGCGAAATTAAAAAAGCTGCCATTTAAAGAAAAACAGGAGCTTAAAGACCTGCCTAAAAGGATTGATACCCTTGAATTAAAACATAAAGATATATATGAGTCTATGTGCGATCCACTATTTTATCAAAAAGGAAAAGAGAAGATCCTGGAGATAAAAACACATTTAGATGAAATAGAGCACAAAATTGAGGCCGCATATCTTCGCTGGGAAGAGCTTGATCTTATGGATAGTTTATTGGAATAAATAGAAGACAGGTCTTTAATAATTTCAGGTGGTTTTTTGTCAGCTTTTAAGATCGTCCTCCATTCTTCTGTTTTTATGACTTATGACAGCCTCTGTATCTTTTCAAACTGATCAAGAAGATGCAGCAGCTCTTTGGAAGCCTGTATCCTTCCGATATCCCCAAGGATACCGTATCCCTCGGTCTTGTCATGGACTTCATTTGAAGGAATGTCAGTCATTAGGATAATGGCACTCAAAGGTGAAGCCATGACGGCTTCGCGCATGGTTTTGAGTATCGAATCGCTGTCTTCCAATTCTCCAATCAGGATTAGATGACAGAGTTTTGCATTTAAATGCTGAAGCAATAACTTTTTGGTGGAGACCATAACAGGTAAATATCCACGATCTTTCAGTGTCTCATTAATTGTTTTAATAATGGCAGGATCATTTTCTGCCAGAATAATTCTAAGTTCTTGAGTATTAGTCATAATTATATTCTTCCTTTATGCTGCCTTCCATAAAAATTGTTTTTTTGCCCTAATCTGTCTTTTTACACATAAAATGAAGATTAAAAGGATCCTCAGGTATCTCAATAACTTCCCTGTGTTTAAAACCTGCTGCTTCGAGCATTTCTATTGCCTTTTGTCTTCCCCACATCATTCCAAGGCCTGTGCCTCCATCAAGCAATCCTACTGGCATACAGTGCATCAAGCTAACTGTATATAAAAAGGGACCCATTGGATGATCCTTGTTTTCTTCAAGATTACTGCTGGCCGCAATATCAATCATGGAAAAAAGACCATCTGCTTTTAAAATGGAATAGACACCTTGGAGAGCCTCAAGAGGTTGTACAAGATCATGAATGACATCAAAGGCCGTAATATAGTCAAATGAATTTTCAAGATTATGATTGCCCTTGAGGCTTGAGGTATCCAGCCTGAGAAAGTCCAGATTTTTAATTCCCTGCTGCTTGCAATCTGATCTGGCCTTAGATATAGCTTGTTGAGAGATATCAATTCCAATAAACTCACTATTGGGAAATGCCCTGGCCATAAGAATGGCGGCAACACCTTCTGCGCAGCCAAGATCGCATACGCGTATACCAGCCTTCATTTTTCTGATGAGTCGACCATTATCAACAGATGGCAGAAAATCATTAACCAGAACCTGCTGATGTTTGGCATTGGCTAATTGCGCCATGAATTCCTGGAATCTTGGGTAATGATCATAGCTGACACCTTTGCCTTCTTTAAACCCCTTATAAACGGATTCCATGGCACATGCTGTAAGTAATGGAATTTCTTGAGAGTATACACCCATATTCGAGTTTCCGGATCTGCGGCAAATTACATCCCCATGTTCTCTGGGTAAATAAAAGCAATCAAGCCCGGTTTCATCATGAGAAATTTCAATTACTCCTCCTGAGACCATTATTCCTAGCCATTCTTTAATATAGCGCATGTTTAAGCCTGTTTTATCGGCGATATAAGAGATGGCTTTTGGCGAGTCAAAGGCGTCCATAACATCAAACAGCTCCGATCTATAACCAAGGGCTATCGCAAGGTTTAACGCGCCATAATTCAAGATATCCGTCATCTTATTTGCAAAATTATTTTGTTTATCATTTAATATTTTACGCATTGATTTTCTATTATCCTGATTCATTTCTTTTTAACACCGATTTTCACAGCAGGTACAGACCTCAAAACAACATCCTGATTTTAGAGACCCTCATAATTGATAAGCTGGGCTATCTGCCCATAAACAAAACAAGACCTATGTCAGGAATGGATTTGTCTTTTTTTCTATATCAATTGTTGAACTAGTCCTTACACCATAATTATGGCCAGGCCAGACAACGGTATCCCCGGGAAGGGTTAAAAGTCTCTCTTTGATGGAATGCATAAACTGGGACATTGATGCCCCCTGCAGATCGGTTCTACCTATGGCCCCCACAAAAAGAGTGTCTCCGGTAAATACGTGTCCATCGCCAAGCAGACATATTCCTCCAGGGCTATGTCCTGGAGTATGTAATACCTCTAAAGTTACATCTCCCATCTCAATTTTATCCCCATCCACAACGGCCCTGTCAACAGGAGGAGAAGGGGTCAACCCCCATTGCTGAGCCATGGCTGCTCCTTCCGCGCCCGTAAACATGGCAACATCATCTTTATGCATAATAATTTCAGCGCCGGTTAATTCCTGAACTTTGGCATTTCCACAAGTATGATCAGCATGACCGTGGGTATTAATAATATAGCATAGCTTGCAACCTTTTTCATTGATCATGTTGACAATGCCTTCTTCATCTCCGGCAGGATCGATTACCAAGGCCTCTTTAGTTCCGGGGGAAACAACCAAATAACAGAAAACTTCAAAAGGCCCAACCCTTATTTGCTCAATATCCATTTTTATCCTCTCCTTTTTAAGATCTTATATGATACTTTTTAACAGTCCATCAACTAATAATCTTTTAGTTTTTCAGATTTTGCATAAAAAAGCAATATCCAGTGCCCCACCACCACGTCTAAAGTGCCTTGCTCAAAAATAAATTTATAGTATCGTGGATTTTGGGGATCTTGACTTATTTTTTTATCCTTGCTATTAATTTTCCATCTTACATAAAGGAGAAGTATCTATCAATTTATCTGACAGTCTACAAAATATTTCCGTTCATAAATATTTCAAGTCTCTTTCCTGAGGGCTTGTGTAAAAATAAGTTCGCAGAATTGGCACCCGTATTTCGGCCAGATTTAGTTGTGCCGATTGAGCAACTAAGCGCAAACTTCGAAATCACAGGAATACTCCTGTTCTTTTGCCAGGTTGTTACGGGACTAAAAAAATATTTTTTTATAAACAATATATCCTGCCCAAGCTTGCAATATATAGATCCTATTGAATTGAAAATTTTAATACTTGCATTCTCTAACGGCCTGCCGAGTTATGATATAGATCTTGTTATTCTTAAATA
>DAOWOF010000090.1 GCA_030642205.1 Desulfobacteraceae bacterium
AAGACATAAGGGTAATCCTTCAAACAAAAGGTAATAAAAATGAAATTCCATACAAAACCTAAAAGATTCAAGATTAAGCAGCAAATATTGCTGATGGTAGCTCTTTTTTCCGTTGTCGTTGGAATTGCTATTATTGGATTGTTCGAGATCTCCAAGGCAAGTGATCTGCAAAGGGTGGAACGAAATAATATTGATTTTCTTAATTCTCTGGAGTCGCGCATAATTGACTTGGAGAAATTACAGATTGCAAGCAATAGAGAACAAAAGGTAGCTCCGATGCTAACAAACAGATCTGAAAATCCCAGGGAGATGGGCATTATTCAAATTCTTGAGGAAATGGAAATCCTGGCGTCAAAAATCTTTGAATATACAAATTTCATAGAGCGTTTTTTCTTTAAATTAATGGGCTTTAGTTATGTCTTTGAGAACGCCCAGACAGGTTTGGATTTAGTTAAGACCACACAAAAAGCTGTTACAGAATACCAGGCAATGGGTAGTTCTTATGATATCTTGCTTGAAACAATAAGGCATTTTGGAAAAGAGATCAGAGATTTAGATGACAAGTTTGCAGCAATAGCCAATTTAGCCTCAAACTTTGTCAGCAAATTAATGACCAGCGTTGTTTTGCTTGGTTTTATTGTGGTGCTGATACTCAGCCTCCTGATATCCCGGAACGTTTTTAAGCAGCTCACAACGGCCAATAGCGATATCCGAACCTCCTCTCAGGAGCTTTATGCCACCTCAGAGCAGCAAGCCAGCACTGTTTCCCAGCAGGCCTCCGCTGTGTCAGAAATTAATTCAGTGATGCAGGAATTGGTTGCCACCTCAAAGCAGGTTTCAGAGATATCGTCTCAAACAAGCTCACTTGCAAAACAGACTGATCAGGCGGTTACAACAGGCCGTGGATCACTTCAACATGCCCTGGATGGAATCAAAACCATTCAGGAAAAAAACGAAGTTACATCTTCCAATATGTTACACCTTGGAGAAAAGGCGCAGCAGATCGGGGTTGTGCTGGAAGTTATCAATGAGCTTTCACAACAGGTTACAGTTCTTTCCTATAATGCCACCATTGAGGCGGCTGGAGCCGGCGAGTCCGGCAAACGCTTTATGGCAGTTGCTGATCGGATTATTAAACTGGCTGAGCGGAGCGTTGCATCAGGAAAAGAAATAAAAGATATTATTGAAGATATTCAGGCCGATTCCAATAAGACCATCATGTCTGTCGAAGATGTAGGGAAATCAGTGTCAGATGGCATTTCCGCAGTAAGTGAAGTTCAAAATGCCCTGGAGGAAATCAGTAAATTTTCTCAACTTATGCGGGATGCTGTGCTGGAAATTGATATCTCCTCCAAACAGCAGACTACTGGAATGGAGCAGGCAGCCACAGCGGTGGAAGATATAACAACCTTGTCCAGTGAAAATGATGAAAGCTCAAAGCAGGTGCTCCAGACTGCAAATCAACTGCTTGAAATGGCAGAGTTTGTGGAGCAAATATAATTCCTATAAGAGCCCGTAACGATTCAGGAGATAAAATGCGGCAAGCCAATAAAATCAATTTTGGTCAATTTCTTGATGACTTGAGGAGATCTTTCAAGGTTTCGGTAAACGAAAAAGCCATGGAGGAGAAAAAAACTTTCCGTAAATACCTGTCCTTTTTATTGGCAGATGAGACATTCGCGCTTCCGATTTTGCAATTAAGTGAAATATTGACGGATAAGGTTGTTGTTCCTGTTCCAGGCGCCCCTTCCAGGATTCATGGTATGATAAACTACAGAAATCATATCTTCCAGGTAAGCAATATGCATCACATGCTGCAGATAGAATGCAAGCATGAGAAGAACCCTTCTTTTTTATTAATCACAAAGGCTGTAGAACCACGGAGAGCCTTGCTGGTGGATAGGCTTGAGGCCATGATTTCCATTGACAGGACTGATATCAAAACCAAAGAAACACGGAATCAATTAAACGAATTTATCACAGGCAAGATCTTTTATAAAGAAAAACTAATAACCATACTTGACCTCATGAAATTAAACTAGGGAATAAAAAAAATGGCTGGCATGGCAGAATCCCTGGAAAGATTATAGTCTCAAATTTATTAATCCTATAGACGAAAGTATAAATATGAGCAAGCCTGATCCTTATAAATACTTTATGATCGAGGCGGATGAACTTTTAGAAAACATCCAGCGTGATATCCTTGATTTTGAGAAAGATCAAAACAACCCTGAGACATTAAAGAGGCTTTTCAGGTACGCCCATACCCTGAAAGGGGCCGCCCATGTGGTTGGGTTAGCAAATATTGGCGTCTTGTCTCATCATGTTGAAGACCTTTTTAGCAAAGCAAGAGATAAAAATATCCTGCTATCAGAAGATGATTTTAGCCTGATCCTGGAAACTCTTGAGATTATAAAGAATATTATTGCCGCGGTCAAAGAAGGCAAGCCTGAGGACAGTATCGACATTATTTCCTTTCTGAAACGTTTTGACGGGGAGGAATCTCAGGATAAGATCATGGTCGAAAAGACCGAAGACTTGTTGTTAAATGAAGAAAAACTGGAAAAACCAGTCACTGAACCTGCTGAATTCCCAGAAATTGCTGCTAAGAAAAAACCTCCCCCATTACCTGATAAGCAACAGGAACCTGCCCCCCAGCCATCAGGCAATGATCAGACAAAAAAAAGCAGTAAAGCGATCAGGGTTATGCTATCTGATATTGATCGTTTGATGGATCAGGCCAGCGAATTAATTGGCGGCGCTACCAGGCTGGAACAGCTCCATACTTTGTTCAAGCAGGATGTAAATGCTCAAGCAAGCTCACTGTCAGCTGATTCCGGGTTGGTAAACCACACAGGTCTTTTGGATGTAGTCGTAGAAGAAATGAAGCAGCTTTCGGATAATTTATATCAAATTATCTACAAGATCAGGTCTACCCAGGTGGGAAGTCTCTCCCCTTATTTTAAAGCTGCGGTACGTGACCTAGCCATAAAATTGAACAAGCAGATCTCTCTTGGCATCTCTGGAGAAGAACTGGAGATTGATCGCAATCTGTTAGACGAAATTAAGGAGCCTCTGAATCAACTCATCCGGAATGCCTGTAGCCATGGCATTGAAGAAAAGGATGAAAGGGCCAAAAAAGGAAAGAATCAGACCAGTCATATCGAACTTGCCTTTGAAAAACAGGGAGATTTTGTGCATATCCACTGCAAGGATGACGGGCAGGGGATTGATCCTCAAAAGATAAAAAATATTGCCCTGAAAAAAGGTATAATAAATAAAGCAAGGGCCATGGAACTCAACCGCGATGAAAGCCTGGCCCTGATTTTTAAATCAGGGATAAGCTCAGGTAAAATAATTACTGAATTTGCGGGCCGTGGCGTAGGGCTTGATATAGTAAGAGATAAAATTGAACTGCTTCGGGGCTCCATTTCTATTGATACTATGGAGGATCAGTTTACTCTTTTTTCCATGATTCTTCCACTGTCCATGAATGTTACCAATACCTTTCTGATTCAAGCAGCTGGGCAACAATTCCTGATTCCTCTTAATATGGTAATAGAAACAGGATATCTGTCATCTGATACCATCAAAAATGTTGCTGGTGAAGGAATTGCCAATATTAATAATTTACCCACACCACTTATTCCTTGATAAAATATTAGGAATCACAAATCAAACCAGTCAAAACGAGCTGGTTCCTTATGTGCTTCTTAAAGCGGGCCATGAAACAGCAGCCTTTGCCGTTGATCAGCTGTCAGGTGTCCGGCGGATTGTTATTCGGGATCTGGACCAAAACCTCCGTAAAATCAAATTTTATACAGGAGGAAGCATATTGGGCGACGGTCTGCCTGCCCTGGTTCTAAATGTTGCAGAACTCTTCAATGCCCCTCGCAATCAATATAAATCAGAGGAAATAAGCACGTCTTATGAAGAGAATGGGGAAGCTTCAACTCCGCATATTCTTGCGGTGGATGATTCTCTTTCCTCCCGTATGCTGATCAGCAGCATTCTGGAGCAGGATGGTTATAATGTAACCTTGGCCAATTCCGCAGAGGACGCATTAAGCCTCTTATTATACAATCATTATAATCTCATCATTTCTGATGTGGAAATGCCGGGTCTTAATGGGTTTGAACTGGCCGAAAAAATTCGTAAAGGAGACGAGAAACACAAGGATATACCAATAATTATAATCTCTTCACTTGCTAAAGATGAACATAAACGTAAAGGAATAGAGGTGGGCGCCCAGGCTTACATTGTCAAGGGAGCCTTTGATCAGGGGATCTTTCTGGAAACTGTTGAAAGGCTTATTTAATATGATCAAGGTTTTAATCGCGGATGATTCATTAACTGTAAGAGAAAAAACAGCGGAACTCCTTGCGGCTGATCCTGAATTATTAGTGGTGGGGAAGGCCAAAGACGGGAAGGAAGCGGTAGCCCTTAATGAGAGACTGAGCCCGCATCTTATAATTATGGATATGGTTATGCCTGTCATGGACGGCCAGGAGGCAACCGAGATTATAATGGCCTATCATCCCACTCCGATCATTATCCATTCTTCCGCTGCCAACCGGGGAGAGGCCTATAAAGCTATGGATGCCCTTTCCGCAGGCGCCCTTGTTTTTATCGAAAAAAACAGTCCTGACTGGGAGATAGAACTTCCTTTGATGGTAAAAAAGGCGGCCCGGATCAAAGTGATTACTCATCTTAAGAGAAGAATCAGTTTATCTAGGGATAAAACTCTCAGTTTTCCACCCATGTCAAAACAGAATAATTATAATCTGGTGGCAATTGGCGCTTCAACTGGCGGCCCCAAGGTGGTGCAAAACCTTCTTTCCCATTTGCCGAATGATTTCCATTTGCCTGTTTTGCTCGTTATCCACTGCGGTGAATCATACCAGAGTTCATTAATTGAATGGCTTAATAAAAACACCAAATGCAAGGTCAGGATGGCAGTTAATGGGACACCGCTGCAAGATAAAGTGGGGGCCTTTCTTGCGCCGCCCGGAAAGCATTTGACGGTAAAAAAAGGCTTGATATGTATACGGAATACCCCCCCTGTTAATTTTTGCAGACCCTCGGTGGATGTGCTCTTTGAATCAATAGCCACTGATCCCTCAATGAAGGCAATAGGAATCCTGCTTACTGGAATGGGAAAAGATGGAGCCAATGGACTGGCAGCCATTAAAAAGAGCAATGGCTTCACAATTGCTCAGGATGAGGCCACGTCTATCGTCTTTGGCATGCCCAAGGAGGCCATAAAAAAAGGCGCTGTCATGAAAATTCTGCCTGAAGATAAAATCATCCATGAAGTTATGCGCTTGCTTGCTAACTAAAGGAAGCAATTGAAAAAGGTGTGAAATGGAAGGCATATCCGGTAAAAAAATTCTGGTGGTAGATGACAGTTTGACCATCAGGATGCAGATCAAAGATATCCTTGAGGATGAAGGTTATGAGGTAGAGCTTGCCAAAGATGGAGAAACCTGCCTTGAATTGATACAGACAGTTACCCCTGATATCATTCTCCTTGATATCATAATGCCTGGAATCAGCGGGCTGGATGTATGCAAGGCTATTAAAGGAGATCAACGAACTCAAGATATTCCGATCTTGATTCTGACCCATGTATCCGATTCAGAAAACAAGGTGGCTGGTCTGAATGCAGGGGCTGATGATTATGTAACCAAACCCTTTGCCATAGAAGAACTAAATGCCAGGATTTCCGCTATTCTGAGAACCAAGGCCCTCCAGGGGGAACTTGTCCTTGCAAAGGACGCGGCTGAGGCCTCGGCCAAATCAAAAAGCTCCTTTCTGGCTAATATGAGTCATGAAATTCGAACCCCCATGAATGGTATCACCGGCTTTACCGAATTGCTTCTGGATACATCCCTTGATGATGAACAGGTTGAATATGTAAAGACAATCCAGCGCAGTGGAGAATCTCTGCTGGTGCTGATAAACGATATCCTCGATTTTTCCAAGATAGAGGCAGGCCAAATCGATTTTGAGATAATTGATTTTGATATTGAACAACTTATGTCAGATGTTTGTGAACTGGTGAAACCCAAGCTGGATAATAAAGCAGTTCAAATTTTACTGGATATCGATCCTGAGACGCCTACCCTGCTCAAGGGCGATCCTCACAGGCTGCGTCAGGTGCTGATTAATCTGATGGGTAACGCTGCCAAATTTACCGCTGATGGCGAAATCAAGCTCTCTTTGAAGATCGAAAAAAAGGAGGATCAACAAGTATTTATTCATGCTGAGATTCAGGATACTGGCATTGGCATCCCCAATGACAAGATCAAGGCCATTTTTGAGATCTTTTCACAGTCTGATTCCTCTACTACCCGAGAATTTGGGGGGACAGGGCTGGGCTTGTCCATTGCCAGAGAGATCAGCCGGAAATTAGGCGGCAACTGCTGGGCAGAAAGCGAGCTTGGGAGAGGGAGTATCTTTCATGTTACAGGCTGGCTTGAGATTTCAGATGAGACAACTATCAAGATGGAGGCCCTTAAGGAAGCAGAGCTGGCAGGAAAAGAAATCCTGATTATTGATGAGAACGCTACTAATCTGGATCTCCTGAAAAAAACTTTTTCAGGATACAGGATAAAAACAACAGTCCTAAGGAGCAATAAGGAGGCAATCAAGCTTTTGAATGATGGGATCCTCTTTGATCTGATAATCGTGGAACCGTGTCTTGCTGATCCGGATGCCTACCAGTTGTTCCAGCAGATTCGAGGCCAGGATCACCTGAAAGATATTAAATTTCTAGCCTATACTATCCTTGCCGGGGATAGCTATAAACGGGCCAGTAAACAGGGTTTTGACGGATATCTGCCTAAACCGGCTGGTCGAAAAAAAATGATTAATATGCTCAGAACAATCTTTGGTCATACTCCGGATCATACAACAATCACCCAGTACACGCCTGTCAAGGAAAAGGCAGAGCATATGCCTAAAAAGATCCTGCTGGCTGAAGACAATCCTGTTAATCAAAAATTGGCGGTCAAAATCCTGGAGAAAAAAGGCCACTCGGTTATGGTGGCTGAAAATGGACGCAGGGCACTGGAATTCTTAAAAGACCATTCCTTTGATCTGATCCTGATGGATATCCAGATGCCTGAGATGGACGGGATTGAGGCCACCCGCAAGATAAGGCTGCGGGAAATGGAAACAGGGCATCATATACCGATCATCGCCATGACAGCCAACGCTATGAAAGGCGATCGGGAAAAATATTTAGAGGCAGGCATGGATGAATATGCTTCAAAGCCAGTTAAGCCAAAAGAATTATTTGATAAGATTAATGCTTTTGATAAGAGCTGAGGAGAATAATTGTGGAAATAACAATATTGGCAGAAAATCTAGGTCTTGATGTAGAGGATATCGTAGAATTATTGGAACTATACATTGAAAATGTTGCCTTAGACCTTAGTGAACTGGATGCAGCGCTTAAGGCAGGTGATGCAGCAGAAGCCCATAAAAGATCTCATTCCATCAAGGGAGCTTCGGGGAATCTGGGGCTGAATGATTTATATGAAATTGCATGTAAAATAGATAATAAGGCACGTATAAATGAAATTCAGGGGCTAGATTATATGGTGCAGGATTTCAGGGAAAAATACGATGGTCTTGTGAATGAATTTAAAAATATTGCCTGACGCACGGAGTTAACCATGAAAATTCTTGTAGTGGAAGATAATCCGGTCGCACAGAAGGTTGTAATCAAGATTATCCAAAAGGCTGGATATAACGTTCTGGGCGCCTCGGATGGTTTACAGGCATTGAATATGATAGAAAAGGACAATGATATAAAAATCGTTTTAACTGATTGGATGATGCCTGAAATTGATGGACCGACAATGTGCCGCAAGATTCGGGAAGCCCAATATGATTATTATATCTATTTAATTTTATTGACCGCTAAAGATTCAAAAGAGGATGCTCTTAAGGGGCTGGAAGCTGGCGCTGACGATTATATTGTAAAAAGTTCTGATCCTGAGGGATTAAAGGCTCGGTTAAGGGTTGGGGAAAGGATAATACAACTTGAAGATCAATACAAAAAAGCGAATATTCAGCTCTTTCATTCCGAGAAAATGGCCTCTATTGGCCAACTGGCCGCAGGTGTGGCCCATGAAATCAATAACCCAACCGGATTTATTAGTAGCAACTTGAAGACTTTGACTGATTACCAGAGTGATATAAAAGATATTTTACTACAATATCGAGCTCTTATGGCGGAATTATCTGACTTGGTTGCAAATAATAAACTGCCATCTTCCATCGCAAGTCGACTTGTGCAGATAAGAGATCTGGAAGAAAATGCGGATATAGATTTTATCCTTGATGATATAATGGAGCTGATTGGTGATTGTAAGGAAGGTTCGGATCGAATAAA
>DAOWOF010000294.1 GCA_030642205.1 Desulfobacteraceae bacterium
ATTCCAGCCATGATCATGATTCGCAGAAAATATGGCTGGGTAGTAATTAATGGAAATAATAACAGCGCCACAATAAAAAGGAGAGCAATGGTCCTTCCGGGAATTGCCAGTATTTCATCTTTAAACCAGTATAAAAGCCATCGCGGATAGGTCACAATCTTTCCTCTTCAAATTTGACCCCAAACAGGCCTTCAGGCCGGATAAGGATCACTGCAATCATTACAGATAATGAAATGCTGCCTCTTAAAAATGAGCCTCCAGGAATCAGAAAGATAACCGCGCTTTCAGAAAGCCCCAGGATAAAAGCCGCGATAATACTTCCTTTAATGCTTCCCAGACCGCCAAGAACCACAACAGCCAGGATCATCACCAGGGATTGCAGCCATCTATGGGGTTCAATCATGTAGATTGGCGCCAATAAACAGGCCGCAAGTCCTGCCAGGCCAGCTGAGAGACCAGTTATAATCATACATATCCTGGACACATCTATACCCATCAAGTTTGCAATTTCCCGATCCTGGGCCACAGCTTTTATGGCCAGGCCCAGCCTTGTCTTTAAAAGCAGCAGATACATTCCTCCGATGACAATAAAGACTGTCATAAAGGTGAATGCCTGTTGATATGTTATTCTGCATTCAAGGATCTCGAAAGAACCTTTGACAAAGGGCGGAATAGAACGCAGGTGGCCGCCAAAGAACAAAAGACAAATTTCCTGAAAAAGAATCGCCAGGGCCAGAGAGATAATCATTACCGCTGTTTCATGCTCCTTTATTCGGTCAAACAGAAGTTTATAGCAGAGCATTCCCAGGGCGGCTGTAAGGAGAATGGCCAAAATAGATGCCGTTAGCAGCGACAATTTCAGATAATTAACACCACTGAAGATCATGAAGCTGGCGACCATATAAAAGGCGGTATGGCTCATGTTCATTATACGAGCCACGCCAAAGACCAGCGAAAATCCTATTGCCAGAAGGGCAAACATAGAGCCAAGGGTAAGGCCATTTACAAGAATAAGAGAAACCATTCATACCTACTTTTTTTTAGCTTTCCAGTATTTGATCATGCGGGGCGGCAATTTATATTCCACAGTTTCCTCATCATACCTGATCCCTTTCCAACGTTTATCACCCAATACAGGCTCGCCAACAGGCCATACCAGCGCCAGCTTGCCATCCTGCCATTGGAGTCCAAATCCGGTTACATAGTCAGGGCCCCACATGAGATCATGGGGGGTATCATGTCCTTTGGGATAAAATGAGATCTTTCCCCTGAATGAATGATAGCAAGTCTTTTCCAGCGCTTCTATTAGGGAATCTGTTTTAAGCGTTCCGGCTCGTTCAATAGCCTCTTTCAGGATATAGACTGCTTCATATGTGAGGGCTGGGCCTATTGGGTCTGTATTATATTTTTTCGAGTATTTTTCAAAAAAGTTATCATTTGATAAATTTGCGATAATCGTTGAAATCAAAAGATAATTACAATTTCCATTACTGTCGGCCCAAAATTCCTTTCTGCCGGCATCACTATTAACGCCCACCATAGCAGCCGGGATCTGTAATTCGCCATATTGCTTTGACCAAATTGTATCAACAGGTCCGCTGCCAATAGTCAGGATTATGTGTGCCCCAGCTCTTTTTATGGCTAGCAGCTCCGCGCTGGTGTCAATGGCATGGGATGAAGGCCTCCAGGCGCCTATAAATTCCAGGCCCATTTTGGGGAAATCCTTTTTTGCAGCGGCAATAATGGGATCTGGCCACATAACTTTTTCCGCAATGACGGCAACTCTTGGGACATCTATTCCCAGTTCGTCCCTGATTTTTTGGGCGACCATTTCAATATTGGCAAAAATTATGGCGCCTACATATTTTGCATTGAGACAACTCGTTCTGAACCAGTACTTGTATTTGTCATAGTCCCTGGCTATACGCCGGGTCAGCTCAAGGGAAGCCGAAACAGCATTAAGCCAAATCACTTTATGCTCTGCCATTATTTCCTGTTGAGCCAGGATTGCTTCGGATCTCATCCCCCCAATCAGGAAATCAACCTTATTCAAAGTAATAGCCCTCTCAATAGCGCTAATAGCATCACTAATACTTAGCATGTTGTTATCATCCACTTTTACAAGGTTAATCGCGTAAGTCTTGCCAGCTACAGTGATGCCGCCAGCCTTATTAATTTCCTCGGCGGCAAGTTCAGCCCCCATCCACTGATGCTCGCCCATAAGCATCTTCATGGTTCCCATGATGCCGATCTTGATTTCATTTACAGGTTTCGCGTGAACCGGTTTAACTGATACAAATAAGACAAGAATCAATGCCGCTAAAAAATAGATCTTGATTTTCACTGGTTGCATGATAGCTAGCCTTTGATAATTTGAAATACATAACTTTATTATAATTTCCAAGTGTATGGGAATATATAAAATTCCTATGCCCTGGCAGGCGCAACAAACCATGAAAGAACATTTGCAAGTTCCCATAAAGTTTCAAAAAATTCAATGAGCATTGTTTAGAACTGGATATTCAACATAAGCTA
>DAOWOF010000010.1 GCA_030642205.1 Desulfobacteraceae bacterium
CGCCGATTTTTACCATAGCCGGTAAATTTGCTTTTAGTTCTGATTTCATACTGGCCTGTTTTTACAAGAGACAGGGCATCCTGGTAAACGTCCTGGTTGTGTTTAGCCGGAATATAGAAAGTTATATCCTGTGAATCCAGCCAATGCAGGAATTTGCCATCCATAAGGCCACGATCAATCGCAATCGAAGTTATCTTGGCATATTTCCTCAGGTTGGTAATGGCCTGCTCTTTGTCACAATTTTTAATCCGGTGTACCCCACTCTGATTGTTTCCTTTCTTGATTACTCGGCCATTAAATCCTATCAACCGCATAAGA
The DNA here is from genome assembly GCA_030642205.1 of Desulfobacteraceae bacterium. Lineage (GTDB taxonomy): Bacteria > Desulfobacterota > DSM-4660 > Desulfatiglandales > Desulfatiglandaceae > DAOWOF01. Next base: position 319 of record DAOWOF010000010.1, read on the forward strand.
GGCTGAGAGTACAGCAGGTCTGTTTCAATATGATTAAAAAACTGTAATCCGGCTACTATACGCATGAAGTAGATGAGTAAGCAGCTTTTATATTTTAGGGGGGGAATGCGGCAAGCTTTTAATTGCTTTTATACGGACGGCTGACGGCCTGGTATGCCTCAATTATAAAGCCTTTGACAGATAGGTAAGAATTGCAAAAAAAATAAAAATCAAAAAATATTATAACTTGTATCGAATATCCAGTGTTTCAACAAACATATTGACATTTAATCGGATTCTGTTATAAAAAAAATTCTATAAAGTAAAAAAAGGCGACTTAAACTTGCGTGGTAATAATTACAGATGGTGACATAAGCCGCTATTTTTCTGAAAAAGACTGTAGCAAATTTTCTCTATCAACAAAAAGTTGATAAAGATGTAATCTATAGATTTTACATGGAACTTACTGTTCGTTAACATCACGCGGTTGCCAAAATTTATAGGTAACGGGTTAAAAGCAAAAAACAAGGCCAAGAAGGTCAAACCGGTATAAAATACCGGATATTGGCCTCTTGGCTTTTTTTGTTGGAAAAATTAACATCATAGACCACAAAACAGCTGAACTATTACAAATAAACAACAATGCAACACAATTTCCGTTTATAGATGTATGCAGCAAAAGAAGGCAATCTGATGATGAAGCACTTGAAACAAGGAATGCCTCGGTTTCCCTGTTTGCCACTGATGCTATATCTTTGAAACACTGCCGTTAATCCTTGCTTTTGGACTGCTGGGGAGTATATATTCTGAATCTGACAATACTGTCAACCCAGAGACAAAAATCTCGCACAAAAAAACAAATGCCCTATATCATTTATTTATAGGCGAATCACTAGCATACCCGCTTGACAACAAAGACTCTGAGTCGGAACGGGCTATTGGAAATCTCAGGATTGAGTATGGTCCTGTTTTGGCTGCGGACAGGAAGACATGAAACTCGCGCTGACTTTAAATATCATAAATCCAATCCTTTCAGGAGTCCTGATCCGGGGGGAAGTGATTTCCGCGGACATAGAGCTTTTCGCGGAATTGGTGCTGCCCCACAGAGTGCGGCGTCAACCATTCCAGGAGATTGGAGAAAATGTAAAAAATATGCAAAGGAAGAAATGATCCGAATCGAAAATCTGGAAAAATCATACAAAAATATTCATGCCTTAAAAGGGATCAGTTTCAGGGTTCCTAAAGGGGAACTATTTGCGTATCTTGGGCCTAACGGAGCCGGCAAAACAACAACCATCAGGATTTTGACAGGGCTTACCAGACGGACCTCAGGCGATGCATGGCTGGGCGGCTTTCATATTGAAGAAGAAAGTCTTAAGACAAAGAGAAAATTTGGCCTGGTTATGCAGTCGATTAATCTGGACCAGGAACTGACGATATCTGAAAATATGGATATTCATTGTCGACTCTTTAATATGTCTCCTGTAGACCGAAGAAAAAAAACAGATGAACTCCTGGCCTATGTAGATCTTGTTGACAGGAAAAAGAGCCTGGTAAAACAGCTTTCCGGGGGGATGAAGCGACGCTTGATGATTGCAAGGGCCATGGTTCATTCCCCTCAAATTCTTTTTTTAGATGAGCCGACAGTGGGATTGGATGCCCAAATCCGCAGGAGAATTTGGGCATTGATAAAAAAAATCCAAAATAGAGGAACAACTATATTTTTAACGCCCCATTATATTGAAGAAGCAGAATTTTTGGCGGACAGGGTAGCCTTTCTGGACGAGGGGAAGATTGTTGTCATTGACACACCTCAAAAACTGATGGAGCAAACCGGAACCTGGGCCATTGACCGGATAGATGGTGATCAAATGGAGCCGGTTTATTTTAAAACCAGACCTGATGCTGACACCTTTATTGCAAAACAAGAAGAAAGTTACACACTGCGTCGGGTAAATCTGGAAGATTCATTTTTATCTTTTACCGGAAAGAAGGTGATATGCTAAACGGTTTTATAGCGGTCTATTTACGCGAAGTATTGATTTTAAAACGAAGGATCAAACGGCAGCTGCTCACCATGTCTGTATCGCCCCTGCTCTATTTAATCGCTTTTGGGTATGCCATGGGCGACACAGTAAGGTTTGACGGGCATACATATATGGAATTTTTAATCCCTGGTTTGATAGCCATGAGCAGTATGACCCAGGCCTTTGCAATTTCCACTGATATTAATGTGGCACGGTTTTACTGGCATATCTTTGAAGAATTCCAGGCCGCACCGATCAGCGATGCCGCCTATGTGGCAGGTGAGGTCATGGCAGGTATGACCAGAGCCTTTATTTCGGTTGGCGTAATTCTGATCATTGGCCTGTTCTTCAATGTAAGTCTGGCTTATGGTAATCCGTTGTTCTGGCTGGCCATAGGACTTAACAGCTTTGTATTCGCATCCCTTGCCGTGGGTCTGGCCATGCTGGTCAAATCCCATGCGGATCAGTCTATGCTTACCAGCTTTATTATTACACCCATGGCTTTTTTAGGAGGGACTTTTTTCCCTGTAGACCGCCTGCCTGTATGGGCTCAGGACATTATTTACCTCTTACCGCTTACCCATGCGTCAAAAGTAATCCGGCAGACGGCCTTTGGCATCCTGCCGGACAGTTCTCATTATCTATTACTGGCAATAATTGGAGTATTGTTTTTTTTACTAGCCTTAAAATGTGTAAGTCAGGCAAGGGATTGAAAGTATAATTTGCATTTTTATATAATTTTGCTGGCATTAAATACAGGATAAAAGAGGTAAAAGCCGGAAGCCGTTGTGTTGGAAGTATGTAAGGAATTTGCAATAGACAAAGAAGCTGTGATAAAGAAGGGAATGAAAAGAAATAAAACAAGAGGGGTCTGTTTATCTCTCCGGAAATCACTGCGGCTTTACTTACTGAAATCGCTCAACAACAGGTGGAGAGATTAGCCAGGAAAAGCAGCAGCTTTTTAGCTACCCATTTTTGTCCGGTTTTATTTAAATTACTGCCATTATTGGTGTAATTATGGTTTAAGTGAAAATATTGATTTCCATCCTTGAAAAAAGTTGCTAAATCCCCATTTGAGCTTTTTGATTCAATCCTGGCCAAATCGAAAAAAGGCTCGGATCCTTCATATTGATCCCTTAAAAGATGATTAAATTTGTTTCTTCTAATATTATTATTGAATTCGTCATTACTATCACATGCTATTTTCTTAAGCCAGGCCTTTGGTCCTCTTTGAATTGTTGTTAGAGGCATAGTTATATGTACAAAACGAATTTTTGGATATCTTCTTCGAAGATCTTGACAGCTTTCCTGATAATTATTAAATAATTTATTAACATCAGGAATGAGATTGATATCGGTGTAGGAAAATTTATAAAAAGCAATATCAGCTCTTTTACCAATCCCTGATCTTAATAGTTTATTAAAGCGCCATATCTTTGATATAGGTTTTTCGTTTTGTCCCACTTTTGAGTGCGCAAAGATACCAGAGACAAAGGTGTTTGGATTAATGGTTTCCACAATATTTAGTTTGATTCCGGAGCGGCCCTTCATCAATTCCTGGATGCCATCAATAATATTCAATCCAAGAGATTGGTGGCCAAAAAAAATATTGGTATTGGCAAGTATGTTCCAATCATTATCAGATAATTTTTTAAGCATTGATTAAATGTTCCTTAATGTTAAAATTATATAAAAGTCTGTTTACAAGTTTTTTACTTATATGCAGAATTTTGAGCAATCTTTATGCCTAAAAGGAAAAGGCTTTTGAAATCAACTAGATATAGATTTTATGGGCGCTTTTTCTTGTTTCCATGTAATAAAATTACCATATAAAGTTGGTATATTAATTACTATTGTGGCAAGGAATTACATATACCATAAGGCTTTAGATGGGATAAAAGATCTTTCCCTGGAATTAAACAAAGTTTAAAATCTGTTTATCAAGGAGTGGATCAAAAAATATTTGCCTTACGTCTTGGAAATAATCTGAAATTTTTAAGATATCGGGTTTACGTAATTTAAGAACTTGTTCGGATAAGACCTAAGCAGGCCTGAAGATGAGATGAAAAATGTGATACTTCTTTCGTGACAGATCCTAAGATTAAGGAAATCAAATATTCTCAAAGGAGGTTCCTGATGAAAATTGATGATCAAGCTGGTAAGCCTGTCCCAAAATCAAAATTGATAAACGTAGAAAGGCTGGTTACAGCCTATTATACTCTTGAGCCGGAGGGACCTGTGAAATTTGGAACATCGGGTCATCGTGGTTCTTCATTAATGGGGACTTTTAATGAACTTCATATCTCGGCTACTGTTCAGGCTATTTGTGATTATCGAAAATCAAAGAAGATAACTGGCCCGCTTTTTCTGGGTTTTGATACGCATGCTCTCTCGGAACCGGCATTTCGAACCTCCATTGAGGTGTTTGCAGCAAACCATGTGGAAACGGTTATTCATACTAATGATGAATATACTCCTACTCCAGTAATATCATTTCTGATTTTGGAGCATAATAAGACAAATCACGGTAGATTGGCTGATGGGGTCGTTATTACACCATCACATAATCCTCCTCAGGATGGCGGTTTTAAATATAATCCACCTCATGGAGGGCCAGCAGATATTGATGTAACAGGCTGGGTTCAACAAAGAGCAAATGAAATAATATCAAAGGATATCAATGCAATAAAAAAGAAGCCCTATTTAAAAGCCTATACCTCTGATACTATGCATAAGCAGGATTTCATAAGGCCTTTTGTTAAAGCTCTTTCTGATGTTGTAGATATGGAATCTATTAAAAAAGCCGGGCTGAAAATTGGTGTGGATCCAATGGGTGGCGCAGGTATTCATTATTGGGGACCTATTGCCGAAACCTATGGATTGAACCTTGAGCTGCTTAATTCCAATCTTGATCCCAAATTTGAGTTCATGACCCTTGATATGGATGGCGAAATCAGGATGGATTGTTCCTCACCATACGCGATGACTGGTCTGATTTCCATGGCAGACAGGTTTGATATTGCATGGGGAAATGATCCTGATTTTGATAGACATGGCATTGTTTGTCCCACCGGCCTTATGAACCCAAATCATTATCTTGCTGTAGCCATATGGTATCTTTTGCAGAACAGGCCCCTTTGGAAAGGGGACCTTATGATTGGAAAGACTATTGTCAGCAGCTCTATGATAGATAAGGTTGTTGCCGGTTTTGGAAGGAGACTTTACGAGGTCCCAGTTGGTTTTAAATGGTTTGTACAGGGCCTGCTGGATGGACGGTTAGCCTTTGGCGGTGAAGAAAGCGCAGGAGCTTCATTTTTACGCCAAAATGGTTCTGTATGGACCACGGATAAGGATGGTTTTGCCCTTACCCTTCTGGCGGCAGAGATATTAGCCATAACGGGTAAAACACCGGCAGAAATATACCAGGATATCCTGGTTTCCAAATATGGCGAGTCCTATTATGCAAGAGCTGATAGACCTGTTTCTGAAAAACAGAAAAAAAGATTAAAGTCATTTCATCCTGAAGCCATAAAAACTTCCAGACTGGCAGGCCTGAAAATATCTGCTATTCTTACTTCCGCGCCTGGAAATGGTGAGTCTTTTGGGGGGGTAAAAATTATTCTTGAAGATGGTTCATGGATGGCGATCCGCCCCTCTGGCACTGAACCCAAGATGAAAGTATATATTGAGAGTTATGGAGGAGAGGAAATGTGGAATGAAATTTATCAGGAGGCCGTTTCGATGATTTTAGGTCAGGATTCTTAATAACACATGGTTTGAGAAAGTTAAAGGGGAACAGGACTATGACTGAAAAGGATAAATTAACAAAAGAACAGGGTGACTATCTTCTGAGAGTCGCACGGCAGACTATTAAAGGGCATTTATTTGGCAAAAATGAAATAAGGACCCATAGTCCGGATCTGCAGGATGAATATTTGCGGCGTCGAGGTACTTTCGTTACTTTAACTATTAATTCGCAGCTAAGGGGCTGTATTGGTCATATCCTTCCTGAAGAGGCATTGATTGAAGGTATCAAGTTGAATGCAATTAATGCTGCCTTTCGGGATCCTCGTTTTAGCCCCTTGAACAAAAATGAATTTTCACAAATAAAACTTGAAATAAGTATCTTGACTGAACCAAAAGATCTTGTCTTTACTGATGTTTCGGAACTATTACAGAAATTACGTCCTGGTATTGATGGTGTGATTATTAAACAGGGCTTTAATCAGGCCACTTTTTTGCCTCAAGTATGGGAACAATTGCCCTCTAAGGAACAGTTTTTGTCAAATCTTTGCCTAAAGGCCGGGCTGGATGACGATGCATGGATGGCTGGAGAACTGGAAGTTTCCGTATATCAAACGCAGGTCTTTGAAGAATAATAAATAAACAATATCCAGAAATAACGACAGGGTTAGCTGTCTTAATTGCTCTGTATTCAACTGGATTAAATCTTAATAAGTTTAATATTGCTTAATTGATCTGTATCTGCTATTTTGTGATTTATCTTGCAATATGAAACTGGATATGCTATCCACGCATGTTAACTCTGTATGGGAGATATGGTATGAGAAAAGGTAAAGATCAAATAAAAGCTTTTCTTGGTAAAGATACCGAATTTAATGGGAGACTGGTCTTTTCCGGTGCTATCAGGATTGATGGCAAGTTTAAAGGTGAAATCCTAACAGACGGTACACTTATTATAGGCGAAACCGCAAACCTGGAAGCTGAAATTCGAGCCTCTCATGTGATTATAAGCGGACATGTAAAGGGTGATATGTCTGCAAAAAACAAGATTGAAATCCATTCCCCTGGCAGAGTATATGGAAATATTCAGGCACCGATTATAACCATTGCTGATGGAGTTCTTTTTGAGGGAAATTGCCATATGAATAAAAATAATAGCAAGGATGGAAACAAAGAGAGGCAGGATTCAAAATTGGCGGTTCTCCCAAAATAGAAAAATAATTCTGGAGTTTCTTTAATTCTTTTTGACAAGTTTTTTTGTAATAATTGTTAATGGCTAATTAGGATGGGTTCCTAAAAAGTTCATCAGCAGGCTGGGGGAGGATAAACTCCGGCCTGGAAACTATTTGCATTCATTTTAAATGGCGAGGGGCAACTTTATATGCTTATTGAGGTTGGCAACATTAGCAAAAAAATAAATACTAGCAGGAGGTAATTGTCATGTTGGAAGTAGATTTTTCAATGGTCATCCAAATAATCAATTTCCTTTTATTGCTATTTCTTTTGAACTTTCTTCTATTTAAACCAATCCGTGGCATTTTGGCCCAAAGGAGTCAAAAAACCAGATCTCTTCAGGAAGAGATAGACGACTATACGAATCGATCTGAGCGGAATCAAAAAGGGATAGATGAGGGGAAGATCGAGGCGGGCAAAGAAGGTTTTCTGGAAAAGGAAAAAGTCAAAGGTCTTGGACTGGAAAAAGAAAAAGGATTGTTGGGGGAAGCAAACGATATTGCAGAAAAAACAATGGATAAGGCAAAACAGGAACTTGAAATAAAAATTGATGAAGTCCGGAGGGCTTTGGAGGATCAGGCCTCAATTTTTTCAAGAGAGCTTAGTGAGAAAATACTGGGGAGGACCATATGATAAGCCAAAAAATAAAAAGGTTCAAAGCGGCACTAATACTGTTTTTGGCCTTGGCTGGCTTGCTTGTTTTCGCAGGCCCTGGGACGGCTTCTAATACCCATGAATCTGCATCAGAAACCAGTCCTCAAGTAAATCATGAAGAAGCAGGACATCATGCCGGGGGTATTTCAAGTGGCAAAATCATTGATTTAGGTTATCGTACCTTAAACTTTTCATTGCTGGTGATAATACTTTTTGTAATTTACAGAAAGATCCCGGTTAAAGATTTTTTTGAGTCCAGAAGAGAAGAAATAAAAAAAGAATATGATAATCTCATCAAGAATAAAGAAGATTCTTACAAGCGCTATCTTGAATTGGAGCAAAAATTAAAGGAATTTGAACATGAAAAGAAGATGATTCTGGAACAATTCAGGGCCCAGGGAGAAGCGGAAAAGAAAAGGATTATTGCTGAAGCTGAAAATAGAGCAAAGCAGATACATAAACAAGTTGATTTGAATATTGCCAGGGAGTTTCAGGCGGCACAAGATCTCTTAAAGCAGGAATTGGTTGAAACAGCTTACCAGGGGGCTCATGACATAATTGCTAAAGAAATTAATGAAAAAGACCAGAGCCGGCTAGTTAATGAATTCATTACAAAGATGGAGAAATTACATTGAGTGGTTCAAAAATTTCAAGGAGATACGCAAAGGCACTGCTTGGTTTAGGGCAGCAAGATAATAAATATGATGAATATGGACAAGACCTGAACGAGTTTCAACAATTTTGTTCTGTTAATGAAGAATTTTTCAGGGTGATTTCCAGTCATATTTTTTCAGTTGAAGATAAGAAGAATGTGCTTGATTATGTGTTAAAGAAAGCACCTTTTTCAGATCTTGTAAAAAATTTTTTAAGGCTCCTGCTTGATAAAAACAGGATAGGAGCGATTGATGATATTACTGACAATTATTTAAAATTTACCGATGAGGTATCAAATATTACCCGGGCAGATATTATTACGGCCAAACCGCTTAAAAAGAAGGCCTTGGCAAAATTGGAAAAGGCCATCTCAGACTTTACTTCCATGGAAGTAAAGACAGCGGTGAAGGAAGATGAGTCTCTAATCGGGGGCCTTGTGGTTAAAATAGGTGATTTGGTTTTAGATGGAAGTATTAAGGCCCAGCTGAATGGCCTAAAAGAATCGTTAAAGAGGGGTGAATATAACTAATGGAGATTAGAGCAGAAGAGATAAGTCAGGTAATCAGAGACCAGATAAAAAATTATGAAACCAAGATGGAGGTAAGTGAGACTGGATCTGTCTTGTCTGTGGGCGATGGTATTGCTCGTGTTTATGGCCTTGAAAAGGCTATGGCAATGGAAATGGTTGAATTCCCAGGTAATATTTATGGTCTCTGTCTTAATCTGGAGGAAGATAACGTAGGCGTTGCCATCATGGGAAATGACGCCAAGATCAAGGAAGGCGACCTGGTTAAGAGGACAGGCAAAATTGCTGAAGTGCCTGTTGGAAAAGCTGTTCTTGGACGTGTTATTGATGCAGTGGGGAAACCTATTGACGGCAAGGGTCCAATCGAATCAAAAGAGTTTGGTCGCATCGAGGTTGTCGCTCCAGGCGTAATTGCGCGCAAGCCTGTGACAGAGCCAATGTATACAGGCCTTAAGTCTATTGATGCTATGACTCCTATTGGACGCGGCCAGAGAGAATTAATCATTGGGGACAGGCAGATTGGAAAGACTGCTATATGCATAGACGCAATATTAAATCAGAAAGATACTGATATTTATTGTATATATGTGGCAATAGGACAAAAGAAATCCACAGTTGCTCAAGTTGTTAATATCCTTGAACAGAACGGGGCAATGGAATATACAACAGTTGTTGCCGCATGTGCCAGTGATCCTGCGACACAGCAGTTTATTGCGCCTTATTCGGGATGTGCTATTGGTGAATATTATCGTGACCGGGGACAACACGCCTTGATTATTTATGATGATCTTTCCAAACAGGCCACCGCTTATCGACAAGTTTCATTGCTGCTAAGAAGGCCGCCAGGAAGAGAGGCTTTTCCAGGTGATATTTTTTATAATCATTCCAGGCTTCTGGAACGGGCAGCCAAGGTCAATGATGACTTGGGCGCCGGATCCTTGACCGCCTTGCCAATTATTGAGACTCAGGCTGGTGATGTTTCAGCATATATCCCCACCAATGTTATATCAATTACTGACGGTCAGGTATATCTTGAGCCATCATTGTTTTTTTCAGGGATCAGGCCTGCGATTAATGTTGGATTGTCAGTCTCCCGTGTTGGTGGAGCTTGCCAGACCAAGGCCATGAAAAAAGTGGCTGGTACTCTTCGCCTGGATATGGCTCAATTCAGGGAATTGGAGGCATTCGCACAATTCGGAAGCGACCTGGATAAAGCAACTCAACAGCAACTAACTCGAGGACAAAGACTTGTTGAAGTCTTGAAGCAAACACAGTATGTACCAATGCCTGCAGAAAAAGAAGTTGTAATCCTCTATGCCGGTACTGCAGGATATCTGGATGACTTGCCTGTTGAGGCAGTATCTGAATATGAAGCTCAAATGCTGGAATATTTTGAAGGAAAATATCCTGAGATCTTTAAAGAGATCAAAGAAACAAATGCTATTAGTGATGACCTGGACGGCAAATTAAAAGATGCTCTTGGCGAATTTAAGGGTATTTTTCAGCCTGCTACCTAGAATGATAAAGAATATTTAAAGAGAAGAATAATATGCCTACCTTAAATGATATTCAAAGACAGATTTCAGCTGTCAAAAAAACGAGGCAGATTACCCGGGCGATGAATATGGTGGCCGCGTCCAAATTGCGTGGAGCCCAGACCAGGATGGAAGGCTTTAAACCTTATGCCATGAAATTTAGAGAGGTACTGGGTAATCTTGCCAGTCGAATAGAACCGGATATCCATCCACTACTGGTAAAAAGAGAAGAAGTTTCCAAAATTGCATTATTACATTTCACCTCTGATAGAGGCCTTTGCGGGAGCTTTAATTCAAATTTGATTAATAAAGGAAAATCCTTTATTAAAAGTATGAAGAATGAATCAAAGGTCACCAACCTGACGATTGTAGGAAAAAAGGGGAATGACTATTTTAAGAAAAGAGATTATGAGATTACAGAAAGTCATATCCAGATATATGATCAAGTTGATATCTCATTTATAAATCAGATGACAAAGGGATTTATTGATCGTTATCTGGCAAATGAAGTAGATGAAGTTTATATGATGTATAGCAGTTTTATCAACATGGGCAAACAAATCCCTACTCTGGCCAAGCTGGTCCCTGTGGAGCCGCCTAAAACTAAAGAAGATCCATCAGCATCAGGCAGCGCTGAATATCTTTATGAACCAGATCCTGGAGATCTGCTGATCGAATTGCTACCTAAGCATATAAGTGTTCAGATATTAAATGCCTTTTTACAAAATGAGACCAGCGAACATGCAGCCAGAATGGCTTCAATGGATAATGCCTCCAAGAATTGCAATGATTTAATTGACAGCCTGACATTAATCTTTAACAAGGCTCGACAAGCAGCAATTACGGCAGATTTAATGGATATTGTTGGTGGCGCGGAGGCGTTAAAAAAGGCATAATTGTTTTAAATATTAAGGAGGTCTTAAATATATCATGAACGAGGGCAAATTAATTCAAGTTATTGGTCCAGTAGTTGATGTTGAATTTCCGGAAGGAGAATTACCGGAAATTTTAACAGCATTACAGCTTACCAATCCTACAATCGACGATACAGAAGATAATCTAGTTGTAGAAGTAGCTCAACACCTGGGTGATAATGTGATCAGAGCTATTTCCATGGATGTTACAGATGGACTGGTACGGGGGATGCCTGTTAAAAACACAGGCAAACCGATTCAAATGCCCGTAGGAGATGCTGGTCTGGGAAGGGTACTTAATGTTGTTGGAAAACCGGTGGATGGTTTAGGAGAGGTTAAAGCTGACGTATATTATCCAATTCATCGTGACGCACCACCCTTTGAGGACCAGGATACATCGGTATCTGTTCTGGAAACAGGTGTAAAGGTTATTGATCTTTTGGTGCCTTTTCCACGTGGTGGTAAAATGGGAATGTTTGGTGGTGCAGGTGTTGGAAAGACTGTTGTAATGATGGAGATGATCCATAATATTGCAATGCAGCATGGTGGTATTAGCGTTTTTGCCGGTGTTGGAGAAAGGACAAGAGAAGGGAATGATCTTTATCACGAGATGAAAGATTCTGGTGTTCTGGAAAAAGCAGCCCTGATTTATGGCCAGATGACAGAACCACCGGGAGCCAGGGCAAGAGTCGCTCTGTCAGCCCTTACCGCAGCAGAGTATTACAGGGATGAAAAAGGACAAGACGTTCTCCTGTTTGTTGATAATATCTTCAGGTTTACTCAGGCCGGCGCAGAGGTTTCAGCTCTATTAGGCCGGATTCCCTCTGCTGTTGGATATCAGCCTACATTGGGAACTGACCTTGGAGCATTACAGGAAAGGATTACATCTACTAAAAAGGGTTCTATTACATCTGTTCAGTGTGTTTATGTGCCCGCGGATGACTTGACAGATCCCGCACCAGCAACAACTTTTGCCCATTTGGATGGAACAGTTGTTCTGGCTAGAACGATTGCGGAACTGGGTATATATCCTGCTGTTGATCCATTGGATTCCACTTCTCGTATTCTGGATCCAAATGTAATTGGGGAAGAGCACTATGGTGTAGCAACACAGGTACAGCAGATCTTGCAGAAATATAAAGATCTTCAGGATATTATTGCTATTCTTGGCATGGATGAACTCTCAGACGAAGACAAATTGGTAGTGGCCAGGGCTCGTCGTATACAGCGCTTCTTATCACAGCCCTTTCATGTAGCCGAGACCTTTACCGGCACCCCTGGAAAATATGTCACTGTACAAGACACTGTCAAGGGATTTAAAGAGATCCTTGAAGGGAAATATGACGAATTGCCGGAAGCTGCTTTCTATATGGTTGGCTCCATATCAGAAGCCATAGAGAAGGCTAAAGAGATAGCTAGCGTCAATAAGTAAAGGTGGTCAACTAATGGCAAGATTAAATTTGGAAGTAGTAACACCAGAAAAAATTGTAGTGAGTGAAGATATTGATACCATGGTCGCTCCCGGTTCTTTAGGTGAATTCGGAATATTGGAGGGACATGCCCCTTTCCTTACCGGTATTATACCGGGAGAGTTACGCTATTCTTTGAATGACAAGGCTCAATATATTTCTGTAACATCAGGATTTGCAGAGATATCCAATGATAAAATCTCTGTCCTTGTTGATGCTGCCGAAATGTCCCATGAGATCGATGCTGAAAGGGCTGCTGCTGCTAGAGACAGGGCTCAACAAAGACTTGCAGATAAAAGCAAGAAAGAGGATATCGATTTTTTAAGGGCCGAGATAGCGTTAAAAAGAGCATTAATGCGAATAAAAGTGTCTGAAAAGAAAGTATAGTTCTTTGTGAAAAGACAAGTTCTGGATACAATTTTTATTAAGTTCTAATTTTATTATATATTAGTGTGTCAATAAAAAAGGTAAGCTCTTCAAGCTTGCCTTTTTTATTGACCTTTTTTTGTTTCAGAGATAATATTTTAAAATAAAATAAAAAAGGGTTTTTTAAAAAAATAATCAATCAGCTCTTAAACTAAACTTTTTGTATTTAAGAAATTCATATAGAGCAAGAAATTGCTCAATTTAGGATAAACATAATATTTTAGGAGAGACATGGATTCCTACGAACAGATAGATCAATTTCAGATTATGGAAGAAAAAATCGACAAATTAATCAAGGTCGTAATGGAGTTAAGAAATGAAAATGGATCGTTAACTGAAATGTTTGATCTTCAAGAGGTTAAAATTGGGGAGTTAAATAGCGAAATTGAAAAATATAAATCTGACAGGGAAGAAGCAAGACAACGGATCTCATCTCTTTTAGAGAAGCTTGAAGGTATTTAGATATATTAGGTATTTATTATATCATATGGTAGAAAAACCGGTTAGAATTAAAATATTTGATCAAGAATATCTTCTCCAAAGCGAGATACCAGACGAGGATATTAACATTATTGCTCGTTTTGTAAATGATAAATTTTGTGAGATCAAAGAAAATATGCATGGAATTTCAGACCTTAAAACTGCTATTTTAGCAATATTTGATATTACACGAGAATATTTCGAGGTATTGCAAAAGCATGATAATTTTGAAGAGGATGTAGAAAGGCGGACGAAGAAAGTAATTGATAAAATTGATAAATTAATGACATTAAAAACAAAATGAATAAAATTCTAATAAAACAGGATTTTATTGAATTCTACTTAGTACCCGAACGAAAACTAAAAAATTTTAACCGTGGGATATATTAACTATTTTGAGGATTAAAATTTGAGACTGACGCAGAAATTGGAGAAATTAGCAGTTTTCGTTCAGGCACTACTTGGAAATATCTGGCTTAAAGAATAATCCACGAGCCAGTTTTAAAACTAATATTTTGGGGCTAATGTCAAAGTCTGACTCGAATGTATAAACTAATGCTTTTATTGAATGGTATCGCAAATAGCTTATATATTGTGCTGGACTTTTATTAACCTCATTTTTTCCGAGCGATTCAAGGAAAATGATTATAGCAGGATAATTAGTCGTTGACCGAAAACAAGTTGGTTCGGGACAATTCCTTAAATACCCATAGATATTTGTTCCTTGTGCATATATCTATTAGTCATAAAATATAAACCTGAATACTGATGAGATTGATATATCTATTGATGATAAAGGGGATTGAGACTGGCATTAAACCTTCCCTTTCGTCCAATTTCGTCTTCCTCGAACCTAAGCGAAATTGAATCTTTTTCAAAGATCTCAATCTATAATCTCTGTTTATTTTCAAGATCAAGCATAAGATTAGAGGGCAAAATGGAGTCTATTTCCTTATTATGACAGTAATACAAATTATAAGTTTCCTTGTACTGGGCCTAATATTAGGACTTCCTTTGGGCTTCCTTTTGCGCAAAAAGAGTATGGAAAACAGGTTTAAATCTATAGAAACTTACTCTAAGACAGTTTTGACCGATTCTCAGAAGGAGGCCAAAAATATAATAAAAGAAGCCAATTTACAGGCAAAAGATCTGCTATACCACATGAAACTGGACTTTGAAAAGGAAACCAAAGATCAAAAGGAACAGATAAAAAAACAGGAAAAGCGTTTATCTCTCAAAAAAGAACAAGAAGGTAAAAGGATTGAGTCTCTGGAAAAACGAGAACACAAGACAAGAGACAAAGAAAAAAAAATTGACCGAATGGAAAGTGATATATTCAAGAAAGAGGCTGAATATAAAAGACTTATAGCTGAACAAATCAATAAGACAGAGAAAATAGCTGGAATATCCCGTGAAGAGGCCAAACAGATCCTTATTAAATCTATGGAGTTAGAGGCCAAGCATGATGCAGCGAAATTAATGCGCAAGATTGAAAATGAATCAAAATATGAGGCTGATCGCAAGGCCAAGAAAATTATTTCATTGGCAGTAAAAAGGTATAGCGGAGATTATGTTGCCGAAAAGACGGTCTCAGTCGTTAATTTACCTAATGATGAGATGAAAGGCCGTATTATCGGGAGAGAGGGTAGGAATATACGGGCGATTGAAGCGGCCACAGGAATTGATCTTATTATTGATGATACTCCCGAAGCTGTTATATTATCAGGATTTAATCCAATCAGAAGGGAGATCGCCAAGATTGCTCTTGAAAAGTTAATTGAGGATGGCCGGATTCACCCCGCCAGGATTGAGGAGATTGTCGATAAAATATCTAAAGATCTTGAGGCTTCTATTATTGAGGTTGGGGAACAAACGGCCTTTGATGTCGGGGTACATGAATTACATCCTGAACTTATTAAATTACTTGGAAGATTAAAGTATCGTTCCAGTTATGCTCAAAATGTGCTTTTACATTCAAGGGAAGTTGCCTTTATATGTGGAATAATGGCAGCCGAGCTTGGTATAAATGTTAAACAGGCAAAACGAGCAGGTTTGCTGCATGATATTGGGAAGGCTGTCGATCATGAAGTGGAAGGACCACATGCCGTTATTGGCGCTGATTTGGCTAGAAAATATGGTGAAGACGAGGAAGTGATTCATGCAATTCATGCACATCATGAAGATATTCCACCTGATTCTGTTTTAGCTGTCCTGGTTCAAGCTGCAGATACCCTTTCCGGAGCAAGGCCTGGTGCGCGTCAGGAGATGCTGGAATCATACGTAAAACGTTTGCAGGACCTGGAAGATATTGCCATGTCAACGCCTGGAGTAAACAAAACATACGCAATTCAAGCTGGACGTGAGATCAGGATAATGGTAGAAGGTAAGACCATTAGTGATGATCAGTCTTATATAATCTGCAAAGATATTGCCAAAAAAATCGAAAAAGGTCTCTCTTACCCGGGGCAGATCAAGGTAACTGTTATTCGGGAAACAAGGGCAGTGGAATACGCAAAATAAGATAGTAAATTTTTCATCGCGTATTTTCGTCCAATCTCTATATTAGGAGAATAATTATCTTCTGGAAATATTCGGATGTTCCTGATTGATTCTTTCCTAATGTTTTCATTCCTTTTCTTTAACCCCATATTCAGTATCAGCTTTAGATGTATTTCGAGGAAGGACAGAGGCTCTGGGAGCCTCATTCATGCATTTAAATTGGCCAACCCTAAAAAACCTTACATTATAAATAAAACCAAATGACCTCTGAAAAAACAGAAATCGTTTATCTCATAGATAGTAGTCAATATTTTTACCGCGCCTATTTTGCTATTAGAAATCTCACAAACTCTGAAGGGTTTCCGACTAATGCTATATATGGCTTCACCAAAATGATTCTAAAGCTGCTTTCTGATAAAAAACCTAAATATATATCTACTGTTTTTGATTCACCAGGCCCAAACTTTCGGCATGAAATTTTTTCTGAATATAAGGCTAACAGGCCTCCTATGCCGGATGACCTTTTAAAGCAGATTCCTATTATCAAAGCGGTTCTAAAAGATATGGGGATCAAGGGAATAGAAAAGCAAGGGTATGAGGCTGATGATATTATTGGCACCTTGGCCAGGGTATTTCAGGAAAAAGGCTTAAGGGTCGTCATTGTTTCCAGCGATAAAGATTTTAGGCAACTGCTAAGTACCGAAATTATGATCCTGGACACAATGAAGAATAAGATGACCGATTATGCCTCCTCACAGGCAGAATATGGTTTTGAGCCGGAAAAATTTATAGATGTAATGGGTCTTTCCGGTGACACTGTGGATAATATTCCAGGTGTGCCCGGCATTGGAGAAAAAACCGCTATAAAATTAATTAAAGAGTATGGTTCGTTTGAAGATGTATTTGAGCAGATTGAGACAATTAAAGGAAAAAAACTAAAGGAAAATCTATCTAATTTTCAGTCTCAGGCCTATTTAAGTAAAAAATTAGTAACAATCAATCGCTTTGTTCCAATGGAAATAGATCTTAAAGAATTTGAGCCTGGTTTGATGAATCGAAATGGCTTGGCAAGGATCTTTAGAGAATATGAGTTTACGGAACTCTGGCAACAGTTTGCTTTAAATGAAAAGGTTGAGACAGACTATCAGATCTGCCTTACGCAGGATGCTTTACAGCTCATCATAGATAGAATTAAAAAAACCGGTTTTGTATCAATTGACACTGAAACTACAAGTAAAGATCCAATTCAGGCCCGCCTGGTAGGTATTTCCTTTGCCTGTTCCAATAATAAGGCATTTTATCTACCCATTGGGCATCAGGATGCATCGCATCAGCTTGAATGGCAGATAGCTTCTGATATGCTGCGGGATGTCCTTGAAGATGAAAAGATCAGAAAATTTGGACAAAATCTAAAGTATGATGCCGAGGTTTTAATAAATCATGGCATTATACTAAGAGGTATCCATTTTGATACTATGATTGCTTCTTATATTATAAATCCAGGATTGAGACAGCATAATTTGGATCATTTGGCTCAGATTTATTTAAATCACAAGATGATTAATTATCAGGATGTGGTTGGTAAAGGTAAAAAAGCTGTTTTATTTTCCGAGGTAGACTTGCCTCAAGCCACTGCTTATGCCTGTGAAGATGCTGATATTGCATTCCAGTTAAAGGAGATATTGGAGGAAAAACTTAAAGCAGATAAAAGCGAAGAACTTTTTTATGCCCTGGAGATGCCGCTCTTGCCTGTATTAATGGATATGGAAATGAATGGTATTAAAATTGATATCATGTTTTTCAAAGATTTATCTCAAGCCTACGCAAAAAAAATAAAGTCCCTGGAAAATGAAATTTATGAAGGGGCCGGCATAAAATTTAATATCAATTCTCCTAAACAGTTAGGCGAAATTATTTTTGACAGGCTTGGTCTTCCTGTTCAGAAGAGAACAAAAAAGAGTAAAAATTATTCAACAGATGTTAGTGTCTTGAAAAAACTTTCTGCCCTTAATTTTGATTTTCCTAAACTTATCTTGCAATATAGAACCTTTGTGAAACTGAAATCTACTTATCTGGATGCAATGATTAACCTGGTTAATCCCAAAACAGGCAGGCTTCACACATCATTTAACCAAACTGTTGCAGCCACGGGACGGCTAAGCAGCAGTAATCCGAACCTCCAGAATATTCCTGTCAGGACATCAGCTGGCAGGGAGATTCGTAAAGGTTTTGTGGCAGATCAGGGACATGTTTTGGTGGCGGCTGATTATAGTCAGGTGGAACTTCGGGTTTTCGCACATTATTC
Source organism: Desulfobacteraceae bacterium (assembly GCA_030642205.1). GTDB lineage: Bacteria > Desulfobacterota > DSM-4660 > Desulfatiglandales > Desulfatiglandaceae > DAOWOF01. Next base: position 18,764 of record DAOWOF010000010.1, read on the forward strand.
TCAGGATGAAAATTTTATTAAGGCATTTAAACAAAATGAGGACATTCATACGCGAACAGCAACTGAGATTTTATCCAGGGATGGCCAAACAGTCACCCCTGAAATGAGAAGAATAGCCAAGGCTATTAATTTTGGGATTATTTATGGGATGGGGCCTTATAAATTGCGGGATGAGTTAAATATAGACCTTAGCGTCGCAAAGGATTATATTAAAAGCTATTATCAGAAGTATCATGGGGTTGCCAGATTTCGGGATGAAATGATTGAAATGGCGCGTAACCATGGTTATGTCACAACCCTTTTTAACAGGCGTCGGTATCTTTCTGATATTAACCATAAAAATCAACGTTTGCGGGCTGAAGCGGAGCGTATGGCGGTTAATACTCCTATACAGGGGACAGCAGCTGATCTGATAAAAAAAGCCATGATTTCTATTCATAACCGTATCATCAGCGAGGGATTAAAGACCAGGATGCTGCTCCAGGTTCATGATGAGCTTGTTTTTGAGGTTCCTGAGCATGAGGTAATAACCATTATTCCTTTAATTAAAGAAGAGATGGAAGGTGTCCATGAATTGCTGGTGCCTTTAGAAGTAGATATTAAACAAGGCAAAAATTGGGATGAAGCCCATTAAATTAAACTGATTGGGAATTATCTTTTAAAGGAGCAATTTATATGCCTAATGTTTTTGGACCGGTACCATCCAGGCGATTGGGCCTTTCATTGGGAGTTGACCTCATCCCTTTTAAAACATGCTCCTATAATTGCCTTTATTGTCAAGTGGGAGAAACCTCATTCTTAAAGGTTAAACCTGAGGCACATGTATCTGAAAGGACGATAGTTAACGAGATAAGCGAAAAACTCTTGACTTCAACTCCTGACGCAATAACTTTTGCAGGCTCAGGCGAGCCAACGCTTAATTCTGAGATTGGTAAAATTATTACGTCTGTAAAAGAACTATCAGACATAAAAGTTGTTGTTTTGACAAATGGATCACTTTTTTGGCAAGAAGAAGTTCGAAGGCGTGTATTGATGGCAGATGTTATTATGCCAACCCTTGTCAGCGCCTTTGAAGATACCTTTAAATTAATACATAGACCCCATCCAAGCCTAAAATTGATCAACATTATAGAAGGCTTGCAAAAATTGAGAGGTGATTATCAGGGAAGTCTCGATTTAGAAGTAATTTTTTTGGAAGGTCTCAATGATTCTGAAAAGGAAATTATTGGACTAAAAAGGATTATAGATCAAATTGAGCCTGATAAAATTCAAATTAATACTGTGGTTAGGCCACCAACAGACTCTAAAGCCAAATCGATTTCCAATAAAAGACTGGCGGAAATCATGACCTATTTCGGAAAAAAGGCTGAAATTATAGCTACTTCCATTTTAATTGGTGAGGAAGGGAAAGGAAGTTTAGCAATCAATAATTTGCTTGAAATGGTGAGGAGAAGGCCCTTAAGGGCGGTTGATATAGCTGCCTCCTTGAATTTATCCTTAAAAGATGTTGATGGCCTTGTAAAAGCTTTGCTTATAAAAGGTTATTTGCGAAAACAAAAACATAGTAAAGAGGATTATTTCATAAGCAATGAAAAGGATATCCCAAGCTACAAATAAGTTTAAACATGACTACGACCAATTATTTGTGGGCATTGATGCAGGATCTGTCAGCCTTAATTGTGTTGTGATTAATCAATCCAAAGAAATTATATTTGACCTGCCCTATGAGCGCCATATGGGCAAGGTAACAGAGGCAGTCAGTACCCTGATAAAGCTTTTGTACAATAAATTTGGTGAGGATGTCATTAAGACTATAGCCTTTACTGGAAATCATGGAAAGAAATTCGCTGAGATCTTTGGAACTTTTTATGAATTTGAGACTATTTGCCAAGTGCTTGGATCTCTACATCTA
>DAOWOF010000264.1 GCA_030642205.1 Desulfobacteraceae bacterium
AGAATAGGAAAAGAGATAAAGAAAAAACATACGATTTTAAGGCAATTTTTGGTTGATATTTTAAAGGTTGATCCGATCATCGCGGATCAGGAAGCCTGTAAAATGGAACATGGAATAGGAGTAAAAACCATGGATAGTTTTATATCTTTCATGGATTTCATTCAAAAATGTCCAAGAACAGGTGCAAGCTGGTTAGAACAATTTGATTTATTTCGTAACAATAACGATACACCCTATAACTGTCTAACAAGCATAAAAGCCTGTTCAAAGACCATACAAATGAATATAAAGTCCATGGAAAAGGAGCTTCAGGAGCAATGATATTAAGTATGGTTAACGCAGGCAAAGAAGTTACTTTGGTAAACATTAAAGGAGGACAAGGGATAAGATCAAAGCTTCTCAGTTTAGGCCTTGTCCCTGGTGTAAACTTGAAGGTTTTAAATTCAGCTGGCACTTCCGGGCCAGTAATGGTGGCAATTAATGATACAAGGTTAGCTCTTGGCCAGGGTATGGCTGCTAAAATTATTGTAAAATAATCTCAGCAGCCATACAATATGCATAAGGAAAAAGGATCTCATCAGGCACTCCGGCGTAATTGATAGGTTCTTTCATAGCCATCTTTTAAATCAGCTAGAGTTACTTCGATAACACCTTTAGAATCATAGATATAACGTTCCTCTATTTCATGTTCTCCTGCTTCAGCAGAACGCTTGATTTCTATTCCTCTAAGATTATCCAGACTGCGCAATCCAGGATCAACAGGAAAAAATATCTCATCCCATGGAGTCATATCTCCAGAGGGCTGCCCATCCACTCCAAGAGAACTGCCTTCAAGATAACGAAAATGAGCAATGTTGTGAACAGGATGATAACGCCTCAAAGAAATAAGCGGTTTCATGGTTTTATCTGGTACGGTTATGCCCTTTGAAAACACTGGATCAAATATAATCTTCCGACCTGATTCAGCTTCTCTCCAAACGCCAAAATAATTTGACTTGATTTCCTTAAACTTAAATGCTTGCTCAGGATCACAGCCAATTGCCAAACCTATGGCCGTGGACGCAAAAGGATAAGGAGATTTTTTAATCATATTTCGATAATGAGTACGCAAATAACGGGGAATGATAGGCAAAGGACTTGAACCGCCCACGACATAAATAGAAGATACATCTTTCCAGGATTTCCCTTCTGGTAGATCCTCTATGGTCATTTCCATCGCCTTCATTGTCATCTCAACTAAAGGAATACAATGTTCGTAAAATTCTTTTACTGTAATTTCTACATGTTCCAGTCCTTTATTCAATTTTCTTAAATCGAACCTGATTTTACGTGTATTGGGATGCAATGACTCCTTGAGCAGACGAGACTCTTTAAGCATTAAATAAGACTCAAGGTCGCTTAATTGGCGATCCTCCCCGCTTTTCTCCAGAGCCATAGATAGCAATATTTGATCAAAATCATCCCCTCCAAAATATGAGATTACTTCATTGGCCACCACCTCATGCTGATGATTTTTTATAGCTATTACAGAGGCATCAAACATTCCGCTGCCAAGATCATAGATTACAAGATAATCTTTGGTCCTGGAATCTTTTTTAAGGCCGTAACGGTAGGTATATTCGATACCTGCTGCTGTTGGCTCATTTAGCAGGCCTGTAACATTGAACCCTGCCCTCTGGAAGGCCTCAATAGTAATAAAACGTTGATGACTATTATAATTTGCAGGCACTGATACAAAGGTCTCCAAAGTCTCCCCCTCTGAAAGCTTCAGACTGGATTTATGATACAAAGCCTGATATAAATTCTTAAAGAATTCTGTCAGTAAATCCAAGGCAGAAATGCTCTGCTCTTCTAAAAAGATCAAAGAATTTTTACCAACATCAGTTAGCATTCGTTTTGGAGAACGCAAAAAATTAACATCGTCTCCAAGGCCCGCTTCCTGAACATCAAAACCGTAGAAGCACCTTTCTTCCTTTTTGGCAATCAAGGTCGGAAACCATGGCTGAAAATCACCATTTTTGGCTTGAAAATTAACGACCGGATAATTGCCACGGTCAACTGCGGCAACAACTGTCCTTGTTGTACCAAAATCGATTCCCAAATGCATTTTGAACCTCCCTTAGACTCAAATATTAAGAAAAATTGATCTTAAATTAAATCCTTCAAACGCCTACTTTTTAGTATATCAATTATATCACCTAAACAATCAATATGGAAATCTGCTTCTAATTTATCATTCTTATATGCTATAAAAGGAACATCAGCGACCATGGCCATTTCTGAGTCAACAAGTGAATCACCAATATAGATAGTCTCTTTTGGCCCTATTTGAAAATAATCAAAAATTCTATGTAACGATTCAGGATCAGGTTTTGGGTTTTGGACATTTAAAGAGGAAATAACAATATCAAAGAAATTCTGCAAATCATTATATTTCAGCACATCATCTATAGTGTTACTACGGTTAGTAGCGATAGCCAGACCCATTGCATCTCTCAAACCATTTAACAAATCCTTCAACCCGGGCTCCATTATCATATCTTTTATAAAAGGGGTATAATCCATTTCAAGGCGAAAAGACTCAGCCTTTTCAAAATAATTTGTTCCATGAAAGATATAATTGACCGATTCATATGCAGTATGCATATGCACAAAGTCTATTTCCCTTTCACTCATTGGAGGCAATCCAAACTTAGACAAAAGGCTATTATAAAAATTAATATTGGCCTGTCGTGAATCAAACATAACTCCATCACAATCAAAAATAACAGCAAGAATCTTTTTTTTGTTCATATCTTATATTTTTTTCTTAGACTTCGACAATTATCTTTTATAATATTGATAGACTCGTAAAAAATCCATCAACAAATCAAGAGGCTGTCTGCGTGTTGCATGCACTGAGCCGACGGTAAGCCACAGACTTGGAATGGAACCATTTGAATTCATTTCAAATGGCGGGGAAGGGCTACTCCTCCCCCGCCTAGAAAAAAGGCGCACTAACTTTTTCCTCGATAAGACCTTTAAAAAATATTCCATTTCGTTTACGTTTGAGGAAAGCGAAATTGGATGAAAGGAAAAGTTTCACAACGACCTCTCGGTCACCAATATTATATTAATAACATAAGATCACTTTAAATTAAAATTATTTAATTCCTTGAAATATACAAATATCTTACTATCCTGAAATTATACCATATTATTCATTGTTTTGCAGGTCACCCTCAATTTTTTAAGTCACC
>DAOWOF010000163.1 GCA_030642205.1 Desulfobacteraceae bacterium
ATATATTTCAGCTATAATTATCGTTGTATTTGATAAAATGGATGCATTATTTGAATGCCTGATGGAGGTATAATATTGCTGGATATTATTATTGTAAATTATAATAGTACCGATCATCTTTTAGTCTGCCTTAGATCGATCTATAAGTCTTTAGAGGGTTCGTATGCTGAGATTTTTGTTCAGGACAATGCATCAAAAGATAATGTGGATTGTGTTATTGACCGATTCCCTGAAGTTAATCTTACCAAAAATAAAAGCAATCTAGGTTTTGCAAAGGCTGTTAATCAGGCATTAAAACAAGGTGTTGCCCCCTACGTTCTTCTTGTCAATCCTGATTCTCAAGTGAGACCTGGAGCCTTAAAGGCGATGTTAAGTTTCATGAAAGCTCGTTTGGATATTGCCATATTAGGGCCAAAAATTCTAAATTCGGATGGATCTGTTCAGGGATCCGCCAGGTCTTTTCCCACATTCTTAACGGGTCTTTTTGGCAGGACATCTCTGTTGACAAGGTTTTTTCCCAATAATCGGTTTTCGATTGCAAATATCCGGACTACCCTTTCTGATGGCATTTCTCCGATTGAAGTTGACTGGGTTTCAGGCGCATGCATGATGATCAGGAGATCTGCTATTAATGCAGTTGGGAATCTGGACGAGAGTTTTTTTATGTATTGGGAGGATGCTGATTGGTGTCGACGGATGACTCTTAGGGGGTGGAAAGTAATATATTATCCAAAGGCATCTATAACTCATCATATAGGCGTCAGCAGTAACCAGCTCATATGGAGAACTATTTGGGAATTCCATAAAAGCAGCTATTTATTATTTAGCAAATACACCCATAGTAAATTTGTGCTCCTGAAGCCTTTTGCCATTGGCGGGCTGGGGTTTCGATATCTTCTAATCATTGCCTTAAAATTAATGAGCATTGCAAATGAGCGTATTTTATTGACATTATTTTCGAGCCTGAAACTGCTATTTCCAGATAAAAAGGCCAAAACAGGACATCTATCGAAAGATTATGATGTTATGGCAGATTCTGCTCTATTGGAAGACGAGCCAGTTAACGCGGCTATAGTGAAATCCGATGTTGACAGATTAGAAGCAAATGATCAATCTATGGAAGATCAAAGTCAAAAAGATTTAATGCCTACCTGAAACATGAAACAAAGACTTGTTTCCTCAAGTATCGGATTATCCCTGTCTCTTTTTCTGGAACTATAAGTTTTATTGTTACTTAGAAGCATCTTTGAAATAGCTGAACAGTCAGGTTTTATTTTCGTTTTTTATCTTTCCTAAACTCCATTCAAGGTTTTCCTTTGGCATCATCTATTATCAAAAACAGGAATGCTCGTTTATCAGAGCATAGTAAGAAGATCATATTGCCTGCAAATAAAAGGCATTATTGGAAGTTATCCCTGTCTGCTGTGCTGATTATTTTTACGGCTCTTTTCTTTCGCCTTTACTGCATAGCCCATACTCCGGTTGTCAACCCCGATGGAGTTCTCTATATCCAACAGGCCAAGACCCTTTTTTACGGCCTCCATCAGGAGATGTTTAACTATTCTTCTTGTTTTTCCTGTGTGCCTATCTTTATTGCCTTTGCATACAAAGTCCTTGGAGACTGGGTCATGGCTGCCCGTGGGATAAGTATCCTTTTTGGGACATTGACTCTGATCCCCCTTTATTGGCTTTTAAGATGTTTTTTTGATGAGGCCATCAGTTCTCTGTCTCTTCTTATCTTTGTCCTTATCTCATCCTTTATCACCTTGAGACAGGATCTCATCTGTGGCCCCATTTATTGGTTCCTGGCCCTTTTGGGGATTTATTATTTTATTTTACAAATTGACAAGAAAAGTTACCTCTACCTTTTTTTTAGCGGTTTTTTGCTTCTATTGGGATCCTGGGTCAGAATTGAGTGCTGTTTGTATATCTTAATGTCAGTGATCTTCCTACTTTTTAACAAAGGAGAGCAGAAACTGCTAAAGCTCTTGTTCCTCCTTTTGCCGTTTATTATTATCTCTGGCATAATCACGGGATATTTACTTTTTATCAACAATAATTCTATGGGCCTCTTTGATCTGACAAGGATATCAAATGATTTGTCCAGTCTGATTTCAAATTACAGAGAACTAAGTACTAACCTTGGTTTACTAGCGGATCATCTCCCAGCTGGTGTGAGTCCGTTTTTTTTCCAAAAAGTTCAGGATTTAACCTGGTTGATTGGATTAGGAACTGCCCTGAATATGATCCAAACTACTTTTTACCTTCCATTTTTTATTACACTCATGGTCGGTATGCAAGAATTAAAAAGGCGTCAATTAAAGGATTCCCGGCTAAATTATTTATCATATCTATATGTAGCAGCATTTTTTGTGCTTTATGCGCAAATCCTTTATAATTGGTCTATGGAGCCTCGATTCGTTGTGCTTTTTTTGCTGCCTGTTTTTATCTTTATTGGGTTTGGTATTGAAAAAATCAGTCGTGGCATTCAAAATAAATTCAGGATCAGGGAAAAAAGCAGTTTATTGATTATAGGAGCGATGATTTTTCTGCTCGTTTTACCTAAGGTATTTAAGAAACAGGAAATAAATAACTCATCGTTTTCGTATACCTGCTTCAGGCCATCTTTAGCCGCTCTTTATTACTCTTCCTATTAAAGTGCAACTTAATCTAGCACTTCCCGTCAAATATTTAAAAACCTTCCTGAAGTTCAATTACTTTCATATATTTTAGTTCCACTTCAAATGATGTCAGAATGGCTATAAGCAAACCCTGCCAGCCATCACGATAGCCTTGTTTAAGGATGTAGCCCCGCAAAAAACGCCAAAGAGGGCGAATTAACAGGTCCCGTAAATGAGCTCGTTTATTATTCATAAATTTGTCTTGAGCGGCAATGCTTGAAAATTTGTTAATTGTCTGAATATGGTCATAAATATTATTATAAGTATAATGATAAAGGGGCTCATCAATGGTTTTTACTTTCCCTGGAGCCTCAACCCGCTCATGTAAGGTACGGTTTACGATCCTGAAAGCTTTTTTCTGAAATAAACGCAGTTTATAATCAGGATACCATTCTCCATGATGTATCCATTTCTTTAGATAAAAAACCCGTCTAGGGAAACGGTATGCCAAAATTGAAGAATCCCTGTTTTTAAATTCATTAATAATTTCATCTTTCATGCCGGGTGAGACCTCTTCATCGGCATCCACCCACAGTATCCAGGGATTCCTGGCCTTTGACCAGGCTAGTTCCTTTTGTCCCGCGTAACCCAGCCAATCATGTTTATATACAAGGGGGGTATAGTCCCGACAAATGTGGACTGTGTCATCAGAACTAAAACTATCCATTACAATAATTTCATCACACCATGTGAGACTTTCGAGGCATTGCCTAATTTTTTTTTCTTCATTATAAGTAATTATACAGGCTGATATTTTTTCCAAATTTATTCAAGCTCCTGTTTTATAATTTTCAGGAAGAAATCTTGCCAAGGTGAATAGGAAGGGCGACGTCAAGAGATTTGATTGAATCCTTAGATGTATTTTATTGTAATGCTATCCAATTTAACTGATTCAGGCACCATGATATGCAAAAAACAAGATCCAGTCATATTTTAATAACAAAAATGAGATATATTGGTGATACTATATTGATAACGCCGCTTATCAAGGCCATTAAAGAAGAAATCCCCCATGCCCGTATTGATGTCCTGGTTAATAAAGGTACTGAGGAGATGCTTATTTATCATCATTTAATAGATAAGATTTGGGCCTTTGACCGTCTAAAATCGAAAAAGAAGATATGTTACGCGCCTCAATTGATTATTAAAATGAGACAGCGAAAATATAATATGGCAATTGATCTTACAAGTAATGATCGATCCTCGTTTTTTAATTTTGTCACAGGGGCTCCTGTCAGAATAGGTTTTACAAGTAATAATTTCCTGCGGAATAAACTATTTTACACCCAGGTAATCAATTCCAATCTTGATAGTATCCATACAGTGGATCATCATCTTAAAATAGCCGAATTTCTCAATATATCAATTGAGGACCGTCATCCATTTATTGAAGTGCCGCTGGAAAAGAAATCTGAAATGGATAAAATACTTGAATCATATGGCCTTGGAAAGGAAGATCCCTTTGTTGTTATACATCCCGGTGCCAGATATTGGTATAAGAGCTGGCCTATAGAGAATTTTGCAAGGCTTGCTGATGAAATCATCAGGGTCTTTGGTATCAGGGTTATTTTCTCCGGCGGTATCCATGACCGTGAATGTGTAAAGAATATCATCAAAAAAATGGGTGAAAATGCCATCGATCTTTCAGGACAAATCTCATTGGTAGATTTGCCTGCTCTTGTTAAAAGAGCTATCTGCCTGATTGGAAATGATTCTTCTCCCATCCACATCGCTACAGCAGTAAAAACTCCTGCTATCGCATTGTTCGGGCCTAGCTTTTGGGAGGCCTGGCAGCCGAGAAGGGATCATGACCAGACCCTGGCGGCAGAGTTTCCCTGCCGTCCATGTGGACGAAATAGCCAGGATTGCACAATGGGAGATAATTATTGCATGAGCTCCATTAAATTTGAAGAGGTATTTGATGCAGTTAAAAAAATCTGTAGCTTTCCTGAAAATTTTTGACTCAAGCACAAACCCCCATGACAGCTTTTTTTTATGAGTCCATCAAAATTAATTATTGTAAAAATCCGTTGGGAGCGGACAATAAGATTTTGTCTTCCAGCGTTTATGGAACCAAAACCATTGTTCCGGATATTGTTTGACATAGCTCTCGATCTTTGCTGTAAACCGTTTGGTATTTTCCTCAACGTCCTTGGTATGGTCTCCACTGCGAACTAATTTCATTTCTTTCTCAATAATAATTCGGTACCTGCCATCGGGTTGTTTGACAGGAAAGAGAGGGATCACCGGGGCTTTTGTCTTGAGGGCGATAAGGGCGAGACCCTTATTTGTGCAAGCGGTTTTACCCATAAAAGGAACAAAGACACCATCATACCAGTCCACATTCTGATCAAGCAGGATGCCCAGACATTTGTTTGCCCGCAATGCCTTCAAAATCATACGCATGGAACGCTTTTTGGGTATAACCTCTGTGCCGCATCTGGTGCGTATGGTCGTTACAAGCTGATCGGCAGGTAAAAAATCTATTGGTCTTGCTACAACAGTAAAGTTTTCTTTGGTTTGAAGTCTGATTGCAGCGGAAGCTAGTTCCCAATTTCCAAAATGGGCAGTCAAAATAATGACGCCTTTCTTTTTCCGAAGCGCTGAAAAAAGATTTTCTTCCTGATCAAATACAAAATATTTGGCAAGGTTGCTTGATTTAAGCCTCAGAATATGGGGTATCTCAAAGAAAAATTGAGCAAAATGTATTAATACGCGCTGATTAATCTCAATAATTTCAGATCGTTTTTTTTCTTCGCCAAAGATAGACTGGAGATTATCCTGAGAGGTTATGATTCGATCCATTGGCAAGCTGCTAAACAATTTACCCAGTTTGCGGCCAAAAAATTGACCTGCAGACCAAGGTATAAAAGACATCAAACGTATCAATAAATACATTAAGCAATAGATAAATCTTGCAAGAAATTGGTTCCTGATTTTTATTTTCATAATTATAATCTTGTAAAAAGTTGCTCTGCGCCTTTTTACTCGGCTGGGGAGGACTGATCCTC
>DAOWOF010000138.1 GCA_030642205.1 Desulfobacteraceae bacterium
ATGAGTTCCGCTAAAAAGGCATTAGTCTGGTAGGTGCCATCTAAAAGATAGACATATGTCCCGCGTACAAGCATGTCTCCCAGTTTGACAGCCATGTAGAGACCAATCATGATCGGCATTGTTTTTGCCAAAGGGGTAAGCACTTCCATTTCAGGATGGCGGCCAAAGGATTTGGAAACCAGGATAGATTCAACTGTTACCATTGGATATCCTGTAGCAAAGGCAGATAATAGAAAAAGCAAAGGAAGGATTGGCGTATACCAGAGCGGATGTACTTTGGATGGAGCTATCAACATGAGAGTTCCAAGGCTGGATTGATGCAGGCACGACAACACTATTCCGAGGATAATAAAAAACCACATGACTTTGCCCAGGTATCTGTCTGAAAGGGCAAGAATGAATTCAATAATATTATTCATTCTACCCATGGGGCCGGGAAGACTGACTTTGTTTTTGAAGCGTTCCACAATAATGGGGATAAATTCAATATATAGCACATGAAGATATATCATGACACACATGGCGACTTCAAAAAGCACTGAATTTCCATTATGATTAAAAACCGGACTGGTGATGTTCCAGTATCTGCCTATATCAAATAAAAGGCCGAGAACCACAAAAGTATAGCCAAGCATTGCTGTCAAAAGGGCAGGCCGGATTACTGCATGGTATTGGTCTCTGTTTAAGACATAGGCAATAAAGCCTGTTGTAAATCCACCTGCGGCCAGCGCGACCCCTGATGCCACATCAATGCCGATCCAGATCCCCCATGGGAACTGATTGTTGAGATTGGTTACCGCGCCTATGCCCAGAATAAAACGGGCGGCGGAAAATCCCAGTCCTATAGTTATGAATGTTAACAAGACCATAACGCCGGGAGTTAAAAATTTTTCTTGAACAGGAACTGCATTTTCATTGGTATTCATAGTTAACGTCCTTGGGTAATATAGAGTAAAAATCAATTTCTTTAATTGTATGAAGATTTCTTCAGCAGCTTTCTTGAAGAATTTAGAGAGAATACGTGATTATAAATCCTTATTATTTTCTTTTTTATTGGATTTATCTGATCCTTTCAAGAAATTGGTAGTCAGCATTATCAAGCCAAGTGTGGAAAAGAGCGCGATCGGCGCCGCGAAATATTTAAATAGTCCATGCTGGATTGTCTCAGTTAGTCTTGGCGGAGCCTTGTGATCCAGTTTGGGCAATCCTATTTTATCAAATGGCTCAGAAGCCAGATAGATCCAGGACGTGCCACCGACTTCCTTTTCACCATATATATGCTCTACATACTTACCCTTTTTCTTTTTGATTCGATTACGGGCCAAATCGAGAATCTCAGTTTTTTTTCCGAAAACTATAACTTCCATGGGACATACCTGGGCGCAGGCGGGGAGTTTTCCATCATTAATATATTCAAAACAAAATGTGCATTTCATCACTTCAGGTGTCAGTGGATTGTTATATTCATAAGCCGGGATCTGGAAAGGACACGCAACCATACAATAGCGACAACCAATACATTTTTTTGCATCATAGACCACAGGACCTTTTCCCGTTTTGGTAAGGGCTCCGACAATGCAGGCAGATACACAGGATGGATCATTACAGTGCATACATTGAAATTTGACAAAGGTGGGTTTGGTTCGCCATGTCAGAGAGCCGATATTTTTTTGATAATATTTATTTATAACAGTGTAGGATGTCTCATCAGGTCGTCTTTCTTTTTCAAGAACAGCCTTTTCTTCAAAAGATTCATTTGGTTTGGCAAGGTTATGCCTTTTATTGCAAGCTTCCTCGCATTTACGGCAACCTACGCAAAGAGTTGTGTCCACCAAACAGCCATAGAGGTTTTCTGATTGCTTTGGTTTTTGAGCGGCATTGGCAGATTTTCCTCCTTTAATTAACGGCGCTGCGGCAATAGCGCCGGATATCTTAAGAAAATTCCTTCGGTTTAATTCCATGGTAATTTAATAATCCTCCAGACATTGTATGCTTATATTATTATTTGATGGACTCGTAAAAAGATCCATCAACAGGCCGGGGCATGTCTGCGTGCAGTATGCACAAGTAAGCAAGCTTGCGAGACTCCGAATCCAACCTAAATCTGAACGCCAATTCTGCGAATTTATTTTTGAGTGAACCTTTAAAAAAAATATTATGCTGGATTATAGATCGCTTGATAATATAAATGGGATATACAAAGTATGAATTGTATGCCTTGGGATCTATGCCAAACCCAAATTTTTCAAGCTATGTGGGTAGTAATTAGCTGTAAGCGATTAGTAATATAAGTAAATCAAATTAGACTGATTTTCCCCTTGAGACTGTTTATTCAATCTAAAAAACGTACTGAAATGTCACTTTCAATAGGCTAAGGGCTATATTGATAGCCCTCATCCGCACAGCTCGAAATTTTTCTTAAAAGATTATGGATAAGTGATGGATCGTGCGTTAATTCACAAATCGTTCATGGCTTATGCAATAAAAATGCCATTAGTATTTTGATTTTGCTGTGCCTTTAAGTGTTTGGATATTCAAGAAATATGATAAAAAAAGCAGGCTTGCAAACATTTAATAGTTAAGGTAAAATCAATTAACGTTAACTATTAAAGGTTTACACTATATCAAAGGATATGCAAAAAAATGGATATTTCCAAACATTGGAAAACGATTGTTGATAATCTTAGGGATGCTCTTCTTATTATTGGTACTGATGGTAGAATTGTGGGCGTAAATCTTGCTGCAGAAACGATGATAGGTTTGCCTAAGGAGAGATTGATTGGTAACACCTGTGAGATTTTAAACTGTGCCGGATGTAGAGTTTATGGTGATGAGGGAGAAAATTGGTGCAGACTTTTTTCGGTTGGTAAGAGCAAAGAGAAGAAATGTGTTATTACAAATATAAGAGGTAAAAAGATTCATATTCTTAAAAATGCCATGGTTATGCGAGATCCAGATGGTCATGTTATCGGAGCGATTGAAATTCTGACTGATATTTCGGAGAATATTTCTCAAAAACAGGAAATTGCTTCTCTTAAAAAATCTCTTGGTATGGAAAACGGTTATCATGGGATGCTGGGAAATAGCACCTTAATGAAGAATCTTTTTGATTTAATAAAAAACCTTGCTCAATCTGAAGCGCCGGTCTTGATTCATGGGGAAAGCGGAACAGGCAAAGAGTTAGTTGTCAAAGCGATCCATGATGCCGGACCTCGCTGCGAAAAGCCCTTTCTTAAAGTAAACTGCGCATCGTTAAATGAAAATTTACTGGAAAGCGAACTATTTGGGCATGTAAAAGGCGCTTTTACAGGTGCGGATAATATGAGGGTTGGACGCTTTGAGGCTGCCAGTGGTGGAACTATTTTTTTGGATGAGATTGGAGACATACCTTTATCTACACAGGTTAAACTATTAAGAGTGCTTGAGGAAAAAGAGATCGAGCGGGTTGGTGATCATCATGCTATCTCTATTGATGTGAGGATTGTTACAGCCACCAATAAAGATCTTGAGGATTTAATGGCCAAAGGACTCTTTCGACAGGACCTGTTCTTCAGGATCAGTGTCTTTCCTGTTTATTGTCCTCCTTTAAGGGATCGAAAGGAGGATATTCCTGTTATTGTGCAAAATTTTATCAAAAAGAATTCTCTTCAAAGCAATAAGGAAATCGTTGGGTTAATGCCGGAGGCAATGAATCAATTGATGGCTTATTCCTGGCCTGGTAATATCAGGGAACTCAGAAATGCCATAGAATATGCCTTTGTGCTTTGCTCCGGAGGGTTTATTGATGTTAAACATTTGCCTCTCAAAATAATGATGAAGGAAAATGAGTCACAGAACTCCGTTGTAAAAGATGCTGGTTTTTTCAGGGAAAAAGACAAACTAATTGAGGTACTACGGCAGGTAAACTGGAATCAGGCAGCAGCAGCCAGGGTTATGGGCGTAAGCAGAGTGACAATATGGAAAAGGATTAAAAAATATGGCATTAATATAAAAAACAGGCTTGAGATTTAAACGAAAAACTTGTCTTATTTAATGTTTGTTCAGAGTAGAATGTATGCGTTTTTCCAATCTATCGCAAAAGTTGCTATATTGGGGTTTTCCGCCTGTCTATGTGCATGTCGCACGTAGACAGGCCATGGTTTTGTTGATGGTCTTTTTTTACGAGTCCATTAAAGTTTCTTATCCTGTTGTAATAGGCATTCCCATCATGGGCCACAGTATGTATACCGCAAATGCTACAACTGCCATCAGGATGACACTGGCTGGCAGCCCATAAAGAAAAAACTCACCTGTAGTAAATTGTTTTGAATCATAGGCAATGGCATTTGGGGCAGCGCCTACCAATAATAGAAAGGGCATGCCGGCTGTAACCAGAGATGCGAACAAGATTACTATGGGCGCAACTCCAAGATAGGGGGCAATTACAAAGGCCACTGGTAATGAGATGGCTATTGCCGCGACATTCATGATAAAATTGGTCATGATCAGGACAAAAAAAGCAATGCTCATTATAAACACAAATCCGCTGGCTTCGGCGAACATAGCCAGCCAGTTAATAGCCAGCCATTTCGCTGCGCCGGTTTCCCAGAGGCAGAAACCTATGCTCATAGCTCCTGCAAAGAGTAGAATGATATTCCATGGGATATCTTCAAGATCATTAGTGTCCAAGATACCTGTAACAAAAAACAGAATAGTTGAGACCAGTATAATAGCAGTTTTATCTATTGATTGAAGAGCAGGGACAAATGATCGTAGAGACATAACAATAATACAGCCAAGCACTATAATTGTGGCCAGAATTTCTGCTTTGGTGATAGGGCCAAGTTCTGCATTTAATCGTGTAACTTTATCCTTTAAGCCGTGAATTACCTTTTTTTCCGGCTTGCATACGATCATAAAAAAGGCCCAGAGTATAATGGTCATGAGCCAGCCAATAGGAAACATATAATAAGATAATTGGAAAAAAGATATATCCTGACCAACAATATCCTTGTAAAAGCCGATAGCGACTGCACCACGGGCAGCACCCAGGAGAGTAACAATACTTCCTGCTCCTGCTACGTAGGCCATCCCCATGAAAAGTCCTTTTCCAAACTTTGTTTTTTTATCTCCTTCACCATAGAGGGCATAGATGGAAAGCAGCAGGGGATAGATGGTGGCGGCTACGGCCGTATGGGCCATGATATGCGCCAAGGCAGATGTGACCAGGAAGCAGCCTAGATAAATCATGCTGGTTCTTTCACCTACAATCATTAGCATCTTGTAAGCCAAACGTTTTGTCAGACCTACCTTTGTAAAGACTAACCCAATCACAATTGAGGCTAAAATGAACATTACGGAAGGATCCATGAAATCTTTAAAGGCGGCCTTTGCGGGACGAATAAGAAACATTGCCTGTAAAACACCAATGGCAAGGCTTGTGACACCAATGGGAACCACTTCAAATACCCACCATGTCCCGGCCAGGAGAAAGACTGCCAAGGCGCCTTTTCCTTCTCTTGACAGGTCAAAATGTATTCCTTTAGGATCAATAGCATCAGGCCATGGAGGCGAATAATATGCCAATGCGAATAGCGTTATTCCTAAAAAGAGAAAAAACATACGTTTCGGCGCAAAAGTTCCTTTCGGTATAATATTGGTTGTCATATATATAATCCTTCCGACCTCAGGATAAAGTTCAGCTTTGAAGTGGATGTAAATGGTTCCATCCCCACACCAAGGCTTACCACTATAGGTCTGGTGATAACCTTTTATGAGGCCATCATAATTAAGTAACGAATGTATTATATTGATATGGAATCTATAATACGATAATTTCAATGAGTTATAAGTGCTAATGCAAGAATGTAGCTTCTGGTAATCTCAAATAGTTAGAGGTATTTGAGCTGCCAGAATAAAAAAAATTACCAAACCATTATTATATGGTAACTATTCAGCTAAATATCCACTGCAACACTAATCTGGCTAAACCATTGGAAATTAACCTAATAGGCCATAAAGAAAGAACCTGCTAAATTATTAAGTATATAATGATACGCTGGATAATTTTACAAACAGGTTTAGCTCTGACAGGTTCTTTCTTAAAGATCTCCAAGGTTCAAACAGTTTCAAAATTTAATCAGATCAGTGTTGCGTGTCTAAAATCAGCATAGTTGAAATAGGTGAATAGTTAGATTATATGTTACATTTTTTAATCTGAAGACAAATATGAATAAAAACATCTATCAGGCGTAGTATCCCAACTATTTTTTTATCTTCAGTAACCAGCAGAGATTGATGATGTCCCATGACAAGCTGGTGTATAGCAATATCCATGGTCTCATCTTTGTTTACATATTCACCTTCACCAGGGGTATGCATGATGTCTTTTGTTTTAATTGAAGATACTTTTTGACAAATTTTATCAAGCGGTTTATCCCAAAGCTTAAATTGATCAATCATGCTATTCAAGAATTTTTTACTGAAACCAAA
>DAOWOF010000284.1 GCA_030642205.1 Desulfobacteraceae bacterium
AGGGGGCTGCTCACCATTGCCAGTCCACTGCGGAATATTGTTTTCATCAATAAGAACATTGGTCCAAATCACTTCTGTGCCCGGTTCCCGAAGGTTTTTCATCAAAACCGGATCACCTTCGTTGTTCACATCTTCCACAATGCCAAAGACGCCGCATTCCGGATTAACAGATCGGATAGTTCCATCATCGGCAATCCACATCTGAGCCAGATCATCACCAACAAAATAATCACCTGCCATGGCTGTTGTGGTCTTTCCGCAACCGCTTGGCGCAGCACCGCAGCACCAGGTTACGCGTCCCCCGGGTCCGCTCAGACCAGTTATAAACATATGTTCGGAAAGTTTTCTGCCCCTGTCTTTATAAACAGCCCTGTCCACTGAAAAGCGGTGATTACCCTTTTTAAGTAACAGGGTATTGCCGGCATAGGTACATTTAAAGCTATAGGTAGTCAGGTCTTCGCGGTCCATAAAGACCCTGGCATCAGGCAGATCTTCCAGCCGGTTTAAACCTTCGCTATGAATATTTGAATAAAAATGTCCCAGGCGTTCCACCTCCCTGTCAAAATCCGCAAAGGCATTCCGGTACAAGATTTCAGCGCTATGAGAGACATATCCCGAGCTGGTAATTTCAAGGGCAGGATTGGAAACAGGAGATCCAACAGGGCCACGCATATAGAAGCCCACAATCATGGTTTTTCCACGCATTAACCCCTGGAGATTGTCCTGAACCTCCCTTATGGCATCAGCTCTATCCATTTTATTGGCAAGAGAACTTACATCTTCTCCCGGACTGACTATATAAAATGTCCTGTCTATTATTCTGCCTTGCTCATTCTTGAGATCAAAATGTATTGTATGTCCCGGAAAGCCAAGTTTTTTCTCCTCCCCATTTTCAAGACATATATCACGGACCCGCTGCCGGTCCTCATCTGATCCTGAATTAATAAAGACCTTATCCGGTTCACACATGACCACCGCGTTCGCAACCTTCATTAAGACTTCAGGACTCCTGATCTGCCCTATCTTTGACAGGTTTTCAGGATCAAGCCTGTTATCAAACACCTCCAATGCCTTTTTTTTACTATCAATCCCTCCTATTTTTTTTGCTATATCAACATCGCTTGTATTCATACAAATTTCTCCGTAATCAATGGGTAGTTTGTAAAAAAGTTTTTTAGCCGCTCCTTGGATGGGACTCATTGACCACTGCCCAAAAAAGTCCCAACTCCTTAATCTTAAAACAAAATTCATGAAAGTTTACAGGCTTGACCACATAGGCATTAGCACCCAATTGATAGCACAGATTGACATCATCTTCTTCTCTGGACGAACTCAGGATAACAACCGGAATCGTTTTTAAGCCAGGGTCTTGCTTTATCGTCTTTAATAATTCCATGCCATCTGTTTTTATGAGCTTGACGTTCAATATAATAAAAATCGGATTCCCGGGAAGACGCATTGCAAATTTGCCTTGCTGATACAGATAATTCAGGGTATCATCTCCATCTTTGACAACAACCACTTCATTTGCCAGATTATGCTTTTTGAATACCACGAGAGTCGTCTTAATATCATTGTTATTGTCTTCCACAAATAAAATACGTTTATAATGATTCCCCAAACGCTAATCCTCTCCAATCTATCCTGTAAAAGGTTCATTAATAAGCGCCCAAAACATCCCGAGGTTTTTAATTGTGTCAATAAATTCATGGAAGTTAACAGGTTTGACCACATAGGCATTGGCACCCATCCGGTAGCACAGATCTATATCTTTCTCCTCACGGGAGGATGACAGCATCACAACCGGAATATATTTTAAGGCCTCATCTGTTTTGATCCTTTTCAGCACCTCCAGACCATTAATGGCAAAGAGTTTAATATCCAGCAAAATACAAATAGGGTGGCCTCCCTTGCGCAGGAGATATTTCCCTTGCTTAGAAAGATAATCAAAAACTTCTTCGCCATCTTTTACCACTTCCACCTCATTTGTCAAATTGTATTCCTTTAACGCAGAAAGGATCAACTCAATATCATTATCGTCATCCTCCACCAGCAGGATCCTTTTTACATTATCCAACATCTTATCCCGCCTCCTTAACATGGTAAGGAAAAATATATCTCAGAGCCTTTTTCCTTTCTTCCAACAGCCCATATTCTTCCCCCATGGCGGTTAATAATCCTTTTCACAATAGCGAGCCCTATTCCTGTCCCGGGAAAAGTTGTATCATTGTGCAGGCGTTTAAAGACATCAAAGATAGTGTCAGCATATTTCATATCAAACCCAATGCCATTATCCTTTATAAAATAAACAGTGGAATGTTTTTGCTCAGAGTCAATACCTATCTCAATATTGGCTTGCTCTTCTTTAGAGGTAAACTTGATGGCATTGGAAAGAAGGTTATAGAATACCTGCTCCATAAGAACAGGATCAGCCATGGCCCTGCCCATGGCTCCAGCTTTAATTTGAATTTGACGGCCTCTCATATCCGGCTTCAGGCGTTGCTTCACTCTTTTAATCAATAGATCAAATCTGACATCAACTTTTAATAATTCAGATTGACCTGATCTTGAAAATTGTAAAAGATCGTCTATCAAGTCTGACATCTTTTCACTGCTCTTAATAATCAGATCCAGATAATGCCGATCCTTATTATCAAGATTTGATGCCCTCTTCTTCAAGAGTTCTCCAAATCCCTGAATATGACGAACAGGCGCCCTCAGATCATGGGAAACAGAGTATGAAAATGATTCCAGTTCCCGATTGGTCTGGTCCAGGAAATCACGATGCCTTATCAGTTCCTCTTCA
>DAOWOF010000237.1 GCA_030642205.1 Desulfobacteraceae bacterium
AAATTTGAATTGGCTAATCATGGAACTATTATATTAGATGAAATAAGCGAGATGCCTTTGAGTCTTCAGGCAAAACTATTAAGAGTGCTTCAGGAGAGAGAGATAGACAGGATTGGTGGAAATCGTTCCATGCCTCTGAACGTAAGGATTATTGCAATAAGTAATATTGACCTGAAAAGCGCTGTTAAGAAAGGCACATTCAGAGAAGATTTGTTCTATAGAATAAATGTTATTCCTATTAAAGTTCTGCCATTGCGGGAGAGAAAGGACGATCTATCGCTTCTTGCCGGATATTTTCTAAAAAAAGTCAGTTCACAAAATAATAGGCCAATGGCATCTATCGCTAAAGAAACGATCTCATTACTGTCGATGTATGACTGGAAAGGTAATGTTCGGGAGTTGGAAAACACGATAGAAAGAGCTGTCCTTTTGGGGGACGGAGAGGTGCTTCTCCCTAAACATCTTTTTTTGGAAGAAACAGCTGAGATAAATAATGATATGATTCCTTTTAAAGTTGGTTTATCTCTTAAAGAGATGGAGAAAAAATTAATTTTTCAAACCTTAAAAGATGTAAATGGGAATAGGACTCGCGCGGTAGAGATTCTGGGAATAAGTATCCGGACTTTACGTAATAAATTGAATGAATATAAAGAAGAGAAATAAATCATATATCGCTCACAGTATTATAATTAAACTTAATTTCTCCTTTTTTTCCCTTAATTCCCAATTCAAGATGTGGCACCATCTTTCCCGCATCATTCAAAATCATTTCAGCATTTTCAATTTCACCAAATAAACACAATTGGTTTTGCATGCATATGGTGATAAAATATAATCCTGCCTGTGAATAATCATATTTTTTTCAGAAATAATAAATTTGTTTCGTTTGATACCCATATTCAGTACAAATAATTTGGGTATTCGCAGTGCAAGGCTATTATTCCCTGTTAAATAGATATTCAACGGATTGCCAGAGAATTCAAAATCTTTTTGGTAAGGCCCCGAATCATGGGGCTGACCTTGTCATCTTAAAAGCCGTAACTTTATATGTATTTTTATATTACTTTCCTGTATTACCTTTGATATAGTATCACTTATGAAAAAGGTAACGTTTGAATGGAGAGCCAAAATACAGTTTTCGTTCGGACATTATCTAATCTAATGATTGCTTTCAATGTCTTTACCTGTCAAATGGAGGGATATATGAAACTGCGGATTATCCTTTGTTTTCTTTTTCTTTTTATTACAGGCACTGCCTCTGCTTTTAAAACCTCACCCTCTGAAGCTCCACCAATACTGGATCAATGGAAAAACTGGGTGCTTTACGGAATGGAAAATCGTTTTTGTCCTACTTCATGTAATGATAAAAATGATTGCCGTTGTACCTGGCCAACCACCCTGGATCTTGACCTGGATCAAAAAGGAGGCCATTTTATCCAGCATTGGGTTATTTATAATCCTGGATGGGTGCCCTTGCCCGGAGACGACCTGTTATGGCCTCAAAATGTAAAGGTAGGCGGGGCGCCAACTCCTGTCGTGCTTAAACAGGGTCATCCAGCCATCAGACTGGGCAAAGGCAATCATCAGGTGGATGGTTCTTTTAAATGGACTGAAATGCCTGAAATATTGCCTGTTCCTCTTGCCACTGCCCTGGTTTCTCTGAAGATTAATCAAAAATCCGTAGATTTTCCGTTTCAGGATAAGAAAGGGAGGCTTTGGCTCAATAAACAAACAAACCGGGAAGCCAAAGAAAACAGGCTGGATGTTCGAATATATCGTCTTGTAAAGGATTCTATCCCCCTCCGGATGACTACGCTTTTCAAGATTAATATATCAGGAAAATCCCGAAAAATAATTCTGGATGGGGCCTTTTTTAAAGATTTTATTCCTATGGGAGTTCAAAGTCCCTTTCCGGCACGACTGGAGACTGGCGGCAAGCTCATAATACAGGCCAATCCAGGCTCCTGGGATATCGAAGTTTTGAGCCGCTCTGAAAAAAAGGTAGATATAATCAAACCCTCTAAAATCCCCTTTGGTCAAGAGATCTGGAGTTTTCAGTCTCAGGATCAGCTGAGAATAGTCAAACTCCTGGGAATTCATCCCATTGACCCGCAACAAACAGGTTGTCCTCTTCAATGGAGAGGTTTCCCTGCCTTTGTGGTCAAGGAAGGAGATCGAATACAATTAAAGGAGATCCGCCGTGGAGATCCATCTCCGGCCCCGGATCAGCTCAATCTTGCCAGGACCTATTGGCTCGATTTTAATGGTAAAGGGTTTACTATTCAGGACAGGATAACAGGCACCATGCATAGACAATGGTATCTGGCCATGAATCCTCCATCCCAACTTGGAAGGGTTGAAGTGGAAGGAAAAAACCAGCTTATTACCTATCATGGACCAAATAATAAACAGGGAGTGGAGTTACGCCATGGTAAATTAAATTTGACAGCAGAAACGCGTCTTAAAGGATTAGGGACTATTCCGGCTGTAGGCTGGGACATGGATTTTCAAAGGGTATCAGGATCTTTGAATCTGCCGCCTGGTTGGCGTCTGCTGGCAGCCAAAGGGGTTGATATGATGTCTGGCAGCTGGATAGAAAAATGGACTTTGCTGGACCTGTTTCTTGTCCTGATTATTTCCCTTTCCGTCTTCAGGCTCTGGGACTGGCAATGGGGAGCAGCCTTGACTCTTATTACACTGATCCTTATTTATCACGAACCTGGAGCTCCACGTCTTGTATGGCTCCACTTGATAGGCTCTACAGCCCTTATCCGATTTCTTCCTGATAGCTGGTTTAAACAGATAATCAACCTTTGGCGTCTTGGGGCTATTATTACGATCCTTGCTCTGGGTATTCCCTTCATGGTTCAGCAAGTCAGATGGGGCGTTTACCCTCAACTGGAACCTCATGATAGGCCTTCTTTTAATTATAATGCCCATCAGAAAGGAGGCCGTAACCTGGAGGCAGTTGCAAAGGATGAATGCCTTTCCAAAGCAAGGCAATCTGAGAGAAAAATCGCACCCTATAGCTTAAAACCCAGTTCCATTTCAGCTAAAAAATACCCTTCAAAAACATCTCCCATAATTCAGGAATCAAACGCCCTGATTCAGACAGGGCCAGGCTTGCCTGACTGGAAATGGCACTCCTTTGTTATGCAATGGAATGGGCCTGTGGATCGTTCACATAAAATCCGTCTTTGGTTGTTATCCCCATTAGCCAACCTTTTGCTTTCTTTATTGAGGGTTATTCTCCTGGGAATACTGATATATATTTTTATTGATATGAAACAATTAAGGATGATAAAAAAAAATTCTGCCTTTAGCACAATTGTACTTTTAGCTGTTTTACTCTTGCCTGGCATAAGCCTGGCTGGGACCAAATCTTCAGATTTCCCTTCTGCAAGCATGTTAAATGATCTCAGGGAACGCCTTATAAAGGCCCCTGATTGTTTTCCTGACTGTGCCAATAGCCCGTCTTTAGAATTGACCATTACACCTGAAAGCCTTACTATTCAAGTCATGGTTCATACCGCTGTCCGCTGCGCTGTTCCCTTACCAGGATCTTTAGATCTATGGAGGCCTGAAAAAGTCCTGGTTAATTCTGAGAAAGCAAAAGCTCTTATGCGTGACAAAGAAGGCTTGCTATGGGTGCTATTGCCAAAAAAGGTTCATAAGATTACTTTAATAGGGAAACCACCCAAGGCCAATTCTTTTCAGC
>DAOWOF010000059.1 GCA_030642205.1 Desulfobacteraceae bacterium
CAAAGACCACTGGCCCTTTTCTGATTCCAGAGATTTTAAGACCTGAGATGCCAAATTAAGCTGTGTACGTGATTGGAGATCTTTTGAATGAATGCCCGTAATAATCGGAAAATCGATTTCTTCTCCATCCTGGAGTTCCTTAAAAATCTTACCGTAAAAATCCATATAATAATAATGGTCAATTAAGACCAGGGCCGCTGCTACCTCTTTTTTGGATTCAATGATTATAGTGTGGGGGAAACGTCTTTCTATCTGAACCGATTTGATCCATGGATGGCTTTCAATTTTTTCTTTCAAATCATTTAAGCGGATTGCCAATATGCTTATGCCATCTTCAAAATTGCAAATCTGGATAAGCTCCTGTTTTAGTTCTCCCTCTACTCCCTTGATTTCCAGCTTTTTGAGCTCCAAATATGGAGATGTCAATAATAAATGATATCCAAAGATAAAAGAGAAGCTGATAGCAGCTATTATTGCAAAGAGGGAAAATATCTTGCAAAAACTAAAAAAAATTCGTCGGATTATTGCAGGATTCCAGTTGTTTTGTCTAATTGGCCTTTTAGGGCCTCCCTGTGTCTGTAGGGCGGCCTTTCTCTTTTTTGGTCTCTTCTTAACGACCTGGCCTGCTAAAACTGATTGCTTTTTCATACTTCTTTCCCTACTACTACTATTTCAGGTTGTAGTTTTATCCCTTGACGGTTTTCTATTGCTTCCTGAACCAAGGTAATTAAGGATGAGACATCTTTTGCCAGGGCATTTCCTGTGTTTATAATAAAATTGGCATGCTTTTCAGAAATCATGGCGCCTCCAAGAATTGTCCCTTTCAGGCCTGCTTCTTCAATCAGGCGGCCGGCATAATCATTTGCCGGATTTTTGAAAATAGAACCGGCGCAGGGATAGTCGAGTGGCTGTGTCAGCTTGCGTTTTTTAAGATAATTTGTTATCTGTTTTTGTATAATAAGCTTGGATTGTCCTTCCAATTGAAAGTAGCAGCCAATGATAACACTGCCTTGATCAATCATTAATTTTCGGTAATGAAAGTTGAGTGAATTCTTATCCCTGGTTAGTAATTGTCCTTGTCGATCAATTAGGTCTATTTTTTGGACATTATTGCCTATTTCCTGCCCAAAAGCACCGGCATTCATGGCAAGCGCTCCACCTATTGTGCCGGGAATTCCTGCCAGAAATTCCAGACCGCTCCAGCCTGACTTGAGGCACATAGTCAGAAAAGTATTGATTGAACAACCTGCCCCGACAAAGATTGTCAGCGAATTTTTATCTTTTACTTCAATGGCACCAAGGGACTTTTCCAGTACAATTACAACACCTGCAATGCCTTTATCCCTTACCAGAAGATTACTCCCCCGGCCAACTATCAAATAGGGTATCTTCTCCTGATTGAGAATAGATACCATCTTCTGCAATGTGATGAGGTCAGATGCACGATAAAGGGCTTCTGCTGGTCCTCCAACGCGGAAGGTAGTGTATTGACTCATGGGGCATTCAAATTCGATAGATGAGCCAGCTATTTTTGACAAGATATTTTTTTGATTACTATCCATTGTCAATCTTTCGGTTTTATAGCCTCTCCAGTAAGTCCAGACCTGTTTTATAGATATTTCCTGCCCCGAGTGTCATTACAAGATCCCCTGGTCTGACCATGGACAGGATAGCTTCAAGAATTTCAGCTGTTCCTTCATAAGAGGATACATTTTTATGTCCATGTTCTTTAATACTTTGAGCCAGGGTTGCAGCGCTTATTCCGGGTAGAGGTTTTTCTCCGGCAGCAAATATTGGAGCTACTAATAAGATATCCGCTTCATTAGAGCTGAGCACGAAACGATCAAACAGCTCATTGGTTCTGCTAAAACGATGAGGTTGAAATACTACTAACAAACGTCTATCCGGCCAGCATTCCCTGGCAGTTTTAAGTGTGGGAATAATTTCATTTGGATGGTGCCCATAGTCATCCAATACTAATATGTCTCCTTTTTTACCTTTTATCTGGAATCTCCGGGCCAGGCCCCCAAGATTTCTGAGGCCATTCCTGATTATTTCAATATCAAGGTCCAGCTCCAGACCAACGGCAGTAGCTGCAAGGGCATTAAGGGCATTATGTTCCCCTGGCATACCCACTTTGATTCGACCTAATGAACGATTATGGAAAAGGACTTCAAAACTAACCTCAGAAGTGGATTTTTCCATATCTTTTATCTGTAAATCGGCCTGGGAAACCATGCCATAGGTCAGATATTTCTTTTTTAGCTGAGGGATTATCCCCTGAATCTCCTCGTTATCCAGGCATAGGATAGAAGTTCCATAGAAAGGAACATTATTAATAAAATCAACAAAATTTTTTCTCATGGTATCCATATCGCCATAATGGTCGAGATGCTCGTTGTCCAGATTGGTTACTACTGCCAGAGTTGGTGAGAGACTAAGAAAGGATCCGTCACTTTCATCTGCCTCAGCAAGCAGAATATCTCCCTGCCCAAGTTTGGCATTTGAGCCATTCCAGATATCAAGCCGACCTCCGATTACGACTGTGGGATCCAGCTGGCCACAGTTCAGGATAGATGCAACCATAGAGGTTGTTGTGGTCTTTCCGTGGGCTCCCGCAATGGCTATTCCATATTTGAGCCGCATTAATTCAGCCAACATCTCAGCTCTTGGTATAACCGGAACATGTTGATCTACGGCTCCAATGATTTCAGGATTCTCAAAACTTACCGCAGATGAATAGACCACCACATCAGCCCCTGCCGCGTAGTGCTGTTTATGACCCTCAAAAATATGACATCCAAGATCGGAGAGACGCCTGGTGACTTCAGTCTTTTTAAGATCAGAGCCGCTTATCTTATATCCAAGATTGACCAGAAGTTCGGCAATGCCGCTCATTCCGATTCCCCCAATCCCTACAAAATGAATGTGTTTTGTTTTCCCAAAATTTTTCATTATTGGCGTCGACTCTTATCCTTTTCCTGGCAGCTGGTCAATAACCGATTTACAATATCCATGGCAGCATCAGGCCTGCCAAATTTACGGGCCAGTTCTCCCATTTTTATCAGGCCTGGGCGATTATCCATATATCTCATAATAAGGTCTCCGAGAGACTTTCCATCCAAATGATCCTGCATCACCACCTCTGCGCCGCCTGCCCTGGCAAGAGTCTCGGCATTTACCTTTTGATGCTGATTTGTTGCGTAGGGATAGGGAATCAAGATGGAAGGCTTTCCCAATACTGCCAGCTCAAAGATAGTGGAAGCCCCGGCCCTGCTTATTATAAGGTCAGCCTGATTATAGGCTGTGGTCATATCATGAATAAAGGGTGATATCTGTCCTTTTAATCCTCGATTACGATATTCTTGTGATACTCTGTCATAGTCTGCCTTTCCTGTTTGGTGTGCTACATCTATCTTCTTGCCCAGACCATTCAGATATTCCAATGCAACTACAAATGCCTCATTAATGGCCCTTGCTCCCTGACTGCCTCCCAGGATCATGACCTGAAATATATCTTGCTTATGCGAACTTTTTGTTTCCTTAAGCAAATCTTGTCTCACAGGATTTCCGGTCATTATGATATTTTTGGATTTAAGAAAACCTCGACTTTCTTCAAAAGAGATAAAAACTTGCTCAACAAATCTTGCCAACATACGATTGGTCAGGCCTGGATAGGAATTTTGTTCATGAATCGCAGTATGAATCCCCATGTATTTTGCCGCCAGACAGACAGGGCCTGATGAATATCCTCCCATTCCCAGAACAAGCTCCGGATTTATTTGTCTTATTAAAGAAATGGCCTGAAAAAGGCTGCGGGGCAATTTGATTAATGCCGGAATCACTTTGCTCAATTCACGACCATTGATACCCTCCACCTCTATGTTTCTGACTTTATAACCATAGTTGGCAAGAATCTGATCTTCCATCCTTTTATGGCCGGTAACAAAATATATGTCAGAATTATTTAACCTTTTTTCCAGCTCCTGTGCTACAGCGATCCCTGGAAAGAGATGTCCCCCTGTCCCTCCTCCTGCTATTATGCAGCAAAGATCAAAGGAAGATGCTTCATCTGTCTTGGCGCTGGGTGCAAGGTTCTGCATTCAAATTACCCTTTGTTTTTTGACGAGATATTTAGAAGAATTCCAATAATCAGGAGATTCGTAACAAGGGATGACCCTCCATAGCTTAAAAATGGCAAGGCCAGGCCTTTGGTAGGCAATAATCCCATTACAACTGCCATATTTATCAGCACCTGGAGTCCAAAGAGGGAGGTCAAACTGAAAGCCAGATAAGTACTATATAGATCCCTTGCCTCCAGGGCGATCTTAAATCCCCTAAAAATGATACAGCCAAAAAGGAAAATGATAATAAGAACGCCAATAAAACCTAGTTCTTCTCCGGCAATTGAAAGAATAAAATCGGTATGTGCTTCAGGTAAATAGAATAATTTTTGTTTGCTTTCGCCCAGGCCTTCCCCAAAGATACCTCCTGATCCAAAGGCCAGAAAGGAATGGATGATCTGAAAACCATGAGTATGAGGGTATTTCCATGGGTCAAGATAAGCAAGTATTCTCTCAATCCTGTAGCTTGCGCCTAAGATG
This sequence comes from Desulfobacteraceae bacterium, assembly GCA_030642205.1. Classification (GTDB taxonomy): domain Bacteria; phylum Desulfobacterota; class DSM-4660; order Desulfatiglandales; family Desulfatiglandaceae; genus DAOWOF01. Next base: position 4,605 of record DAOWOF010000059.1, read on the forward strand.
AGAAAGTATACGATGCAGGAGGAACCCAACATCAAGTATGCTATATGCTTTTTTCTTGCTCCTCCAACAAAAAGGGCCAGCATGGTACAGGATGCGATAATAGCTGCTGTTCCGAGGTCTGGCTGATGAAGGATTAATGCCATGAAAAATACTGTTACGATAAGATGGGGCAGGACACCCTTTGCAAAGGTGCCCATATGAAGTCCTTTTTTTCTAATGGAATAAGAGATATAAAGAGCTAGAGTAAATTTGGCAAATTCTGATGGTTGAATGGAATAGGCCCCTATGCGTATCCATCGACATGCCCCTCCAACTTTATGCCCAATTCCAGGGATATAAAGTGCTGCCAGCAAAATAATGCTTACAATCAAAAGAGGATAAGTGAGTTTCAAGAAAATATTGACTGGGGTATGCTTGGCCAATATCATGATTCCCAGGCCAAAGACACAGAAAAGTGCTTGGCGTTTGAAGAAAAAACAGCTGTCCCCCAGTTGGCGAGCTGCCATATTGGAACTGGTGCTATAGACCATTAACAATCCCAAAACTATTAAAAATATCGTAGGGATCAGAATCATATAATCATAACTGGTGGTTAATTCATTTTTTTTATCCACCATATAATTCCTTTACCGCGGAGCTAAAAACCCTGCCGCGATGGATATAATCGGAAAACATATCAAAGCTGGAACAGGCTGGCGCCAGCAGAACCATATCTCCTTTTTTTGCCTCTGAAAAGGCAAGAGATACCGCCTCTTTCATATTATTGGCACTGGAGACTGGCAGATGGTCGTTAAAAGCTGAAGCCATAGAATCCCGGGCTTCTCCCATAAGGATTGCCTTTTTGACCCTGCCTTTGCAGGCCTTGACCAGAGCTATATAATCGGCGCCTTTAGGTCGTCCCCCTGCAATTAGTATTAAGGGTCTGGTGAAACTCATAACTGCCTTTATTGCGGCATCAACATTGGTGGCTTTGGAATCATTTATAAAGGTAACACCTCTTACCTCCCCTACTTGTTCCAGCCTGTTGGGAAGTCCTTTAAAGGTAGAGATGCTTTTTTTTATCTGGTCGGGTTTAATCAAGAGAATCAACCCGCATAGCACAACGCCAATGAGATTTAGTATATTATGGTCTCCTGACAAGGTGAAGGAATCAAGGCTAAAGGCATATTCTCTACGGTTCTCCAGGCATACCTTTATCTTTCTGTCCTCTATATATGCATGCCGACCTTTTCTTTTTTTCATTCCAAAACGGAGGATCTTGACCTTGTTAGAGGGATTAAAGGCATTAAGCCTTGGATCATCATCATTTAAGATAAGGACCTTTTTATCATCTTGATTCTTACATATGCTAAATTTGGATTGGATATAAGATTCATAATCAGGATAACGATCCAGATGGTCGGGAGAGATGTTAAGTATAATGGAAACAAAGGGACAAAATTTATCAATGGTATCCAGTTGATAGCTGCTTAGTTCCAGCACGAGCAAATCAACATCCTCTTCCATAACCACATGGGCCATAAGGGGGATGCCTATATTTCCGCCTACAAATACCTTGAATCCGGCATCCTTCAGCATCACTCCGATCAACTCAGTAACTGTGGTCTTGCCATTAGTCCCGGTAATCGCTATTATTGGAATATTGACCAGACTTGCGGCAAATTCCATTTCTCCAATCACAGGGATACCCTTATTGGCGGCAAGTTGCAGTACTTTGATATCTCCTGGTATGCCTGGACTGATAATTATCAAATCCGCGTTCGTAAATGTTTCTTCCTTATGCCCTCCAGTTTCAATCCTGACGTCCAGATCCCGGAGTTTATTTACAAGATCCGGCTTTAGTTGAGCAAGTGGAAGTTTATCACTAACTGTTACCATGGCACCGGACAAGGCCAGCCACCTGGCAGTAAAGTAACCTGAGACGCCCAGTCCTGCTACTACTGCCTTTTGGCCCTTATAATTTATTTCACGGTTAGTTGACATGGTACCAGATAAAATCTCCTGAATAAATATAGCTTTTTATGGTTTATAAATAATGTCCTTTTTATCTCAATTTCAAGGTACCGAGAGACAAGAGGGCCAATACAATAGAGATAATCCAGAAACGGACGATTACCTTTGGCTCAGGCCACCCCTTTAATTCAAAGTGGTGATGAATAGGCGCCATACGGAAGATCCTTTGACCTCCGGTCAATTTGAAGTAGGCAACCTGAAATATGACCGAAAGGGTTTCAAAAACAAACAGGCCTCCTACCAGGATAAGCACCACTTCCTGCTTGGTTATAATGGCAATAGTTCCCAATCCCGCACCAAGCGACAGGGATCCTACATCTCCCATGAAAACCTCGGCTGGATAGGCGTTGTACCATAAAAAACCTAGCCCTGCGCCTGCGACAGCTCCGCAAAGTACAGATAGTTCCCCGACTCCGGCAATGTAGGGGATCTGCAAATAAGAGGCTATTGTCGTATGTCCTGCCAGATAAGAGAAAACCAGATAGCTGGTAAATGCCACAATAATAGGACTGATTGCCAGGCCATCCAGACCATCTGTCAGGTTAACCGCATTGGAACTGCCTACAATGATAAAAACGATCACCAGGATATATGCCTTGCCCAGATCAGGGGTAATTGTTTTAAAAAAAGGCAGATTCAGGGACGAGTCAAAATCTGTAAAGCTAAACAGGAACAAAGCTACTATAAGGGATATAATAATCTGGAGTGAGAATTTTGCTATGGCGCTTAGCCCCTGGCTATTTTGCCTGCGAATCTTCAAATAATCGTCCATGAAGCCAATAAATCCAAAGGAGATTACTACGAAAAGCACAATCCAGATATAGATATTTTGCAGATCAGCCCAAAACATACTGGCAATGATAATGGCTGCCAGGATCAGACATCCACCCATGGTTGGAGTTCCCTGTTTTGCCAGATGCTCGGGAGGGCCGTCTTCACGAATGAATTGCCTTATCTGCATTGACTTTAGTTTACCTATCACCCATTCCCCAAAGATTAAGGATATCAAAAGAGCTGTAAGGGTCGCTAAAATAGTCCTGAAGGTCAGGTAGCGGAAGACATTCAACCAGGAAATGTCCACATGAAATAAATATAATAGTTTATAAAACATGTATTATTTATAACCTCGTAAAAAGTTAGCGCACCTTTTTACCTGGCGTGGAAGGATTTTTCCTTCCATGCCATTTGAAGTGAATTTAAGCAATTTTACCCTCGTTCCAAACCGAGACCAGTCTGTCTGTTGATAAACTTTCCACAAGTCCATCATCCTCTAATTTATGCTTTTTAAAAAAAGCTTATAAGCTTTTCCATGGCCATTAGCCTGGATCCCTTGACAAAGAGGAGATTCTTTCCCATGATCTTTTCTTTTACCATTTCTATAATTTCTTCAAGAGATGCGGCTTCCTTGATATTTTTTTCAGACATCCCTGCCTTTATGGCGCCTTTAAGCATATCCGGGGCATGTTCTCCAAAAACAATAAATAAATCCGGCATTAATTCTGCCACTAAACGTCCGGCTTCCTGATGGGCAGGGATCGCTTCATTTCCCAGTTCCATCATCTCTCCCAGCACTACGATTACCTCTGTAACCTCGTTCATCAATGATTTCACTGTTTCCAGAGCAGCTTTGAGTGATGAGGGGTTGGAGTTATAGGTATCATCCACCAAAAGACCCCCTCCTCCCGGCAGGATGGATATGAAAAGCCTTCCCTTTATTCCTCGAAACTGATTCAAACCGGATTCTATATGGCGCAAAGGTTCATCCAGACAGATTGCTATTGCTGCTGCAGCCAGGGCATTGGCTATATTATGAAGTCCTGGGACTTGCAGTCGTATTGCCAAAGAAGATTGTTTATAAACAAGTTTAAAGGCAATGCCTTTTGAACCAAGATCCTGTATTTCTTCAGCACGAACAGCATTTTCTTCTCCAAGGCCAAAGGTTATAGCCTGTCTGTTAAAAGGGGCTGCTGTTTTCATGAGCAGATGATCATCTCCATTTAAAATCAGCTGACTCTTTTCTGAAAGGTTTTCAATTAATTCAATTTTTGCCCTGGCCACATCGTCTATGTCTTTAAAGCCTGCCAGATGGGCCTTGCCAATATTGATAATTACTCCTATATCGGGATTTGATATCCGGGTTAAACGAGAGATTTCTCCTGCCTGATTCATCCCGAGTTCCAAGACTGCTTTTTCATGATCTCTTCGCAGATTTAGCAAGGTTAAGGGAAGCCCTATCAGGTTATTGAAATTGCCCCTGTTTTTTAATGTATTGCTTCCAATGCCTAGAATACTGGCTGTCATTTCCTTGGTCGTGGTCTTTCCGGAACTACCGGTGATTGAAACCACTTTTGCCGGACATTGTCGCCGCCACCATCCGGCAAGATCGCCCAGAGCCTTTAAAGTGTCGTTTACCTTGATAATAACCACATCCCTGCCGCAGGTATCAGGCAAGATAAAATTGTGATGAACTATGAGACCTTTGGCTCCTTGTTCAAGGGCTTTGGAAACAAAAGAATGGCCATCAAAATGTTCCCCCTTTATGGCCAGAAAGAGTTCTCCTGACCTGATTTTTCTGGTATCAATACTTAAACCTGAAAACTTGGAAAGTAAGGATCCCTGTACAAGGCTGCCCAGCATTGGCTTGATAAGTTCTTCTGCTGTTATATGTCCCCATACAGTCACTTTTATTTGCACCCCATAATGGCCTGAGCTGCTTGGTTACGATCGTCAAAAGGCCTTTTTTGATGGCCAATAATCTGATAATCTTCATGGCCTTTACCTGCAATCAAGACCAGATCATCTTTACCTGCCATGGATATGGCCAAATGAATAGCTGATCTCCGATCAGGTTCAATAATATAACCTTTTTTTGTTGAATCATCAGGGGAAATCATTTGTAAATTACTGTGCTTAATGCCTTCTACAATCCCTGATATAATAGCCAGAGGTTCCTCAGTACGAGGATTATCAGATGTAATTATTACGACATGGCTATATTGTCCGGCTACCTGGCCCATGTCAAAGCGTTTTCCCTTGTCACGATCACCACCACAGCCAAAGACTGTTATTATTTTTCCATTTATAAGGGGCTTTAGAGAAAGGATTGCCTTTAAAAGGGCATCAGGAGTATGAGCGTAGTCAACTACAACAAACCGGGAATTCGGATTATGAATAATCTCCAGACGACCAGGAATTCCCTTGAGATTCGCAATTCCTTTTTTGATATCACTTTGATCTATTCCCATGCTCAGGGCCGTGGCTGAAGCAGCCAGAATATTATAAACATTAAAATCTCCAATTAATGAGGATTTAATATCCACAATCCCTTTTGGCGTAGTCATTTGAAATTTTAATCCATCCCTGTTTACTTCAAGATGACTTGCACTTACATCGGACTGATGATCCAGACCATAGGTTATAACCGGGGCAGAAGCAAGGTGACAGAGCTTTTTGCCATAAGGATCGTCTATATTTATAATCGATGCTGGCATGGAACCATTATTATTTTTCCCAAGCTCACGAAACAGGATGGATTTTGCTTCATAATAATCATCCATAGAGCTATGGTAATCGAGATGATCCCTGGTAAGATTTGTGAAAACCGCAGATGTGAAAGGGCATTTGTCAACCCTTCCCTGACGCAGGGCGTGTGAAGAAACCTCCATTACGACATCAGTCGCCCCCTTATCTGCTATTTCACGTAATATTCTCATCAATTCCAATGATTCAGGAGTGGTTGTAGGAGCCTCCTGGGTATAGTTTTGAAAACGATAATTAATGGTCCCTATAATGCCAGGCCTATGACCCGCTGACAAAAGAATGGACTCCATTATGTATGTTATGGAAGTCTTGCCATTGGTGCCGGTGATACCGATCAAATTAAGGCCACGATATGGATAGTTGTAATAAGTGGCAGCAAGCTGGGAAAGAGCTCTTCGTGAATCTGGCACCTGGATGAGAGGAATACTATAAGGATTTGGCAGATTGCCTTCGGTTTTTTCCGCGACTACAGCTATCGCGCCCTGTTTGATTGCATGATTAATGAACTTGTGTCCGTCAAGAGTATG
>DAOWOF010000054.1 GCA_030642205.1 Desulfobacteraceae bacterium
GATTTTTACAAATGAACTCAATTGCACATCATACGGTTTTGAACTGGCCGCCAAATGGAAGGCCGCAGAATGGTGGCAATGGGATCTGGCATATAGTTACCTTCATTTTGATTTCAATTTTAATGACCAGATCCAATTCGCAGGCCAAAATCTGGACCAGATATCAAACAGCTCAAGCCCGAAAAACCAGATATCAATCCGTTCATTTATAGAGCTTACAAAAAATCTTGATCTTAATCTATGGGGTCGTTACACAGACCATGCCAAAGCAATAACCTTAAGAAAAATATCTCAAGTGGAAATCGACCATTATTTCACTCTTGATATCAATCTCATTTTCAGACCATGGGACAATATCGAGATTTCTATTACAGGTCAAAACCTGCTTGAAAACAGTCATCCTGAATATGTACAGGAAATTTTCACAATAAATACAGAGATAGAACGAAGTGTTTACGGAAAGGTCACATGGCAGTTCTAATATCACTATTTATTATTATGCTGCGAAATAAGAATCATATAGAGAAGAGATGTTCGATCTAAAGGATATAGTTCTATAGAATGACATTCCCGCGAAGGCGGGAATCCAGAGGCATACCTTGCTCAATACCATGAAAGGTTGCGGCAAGGGAAATCGGAATTAAGGTAAAAAACACCTTCCACGTTAAAAAAATATTTATACCTTGAAAGGCCACAAATTTGATAACCTTCCGGGGTATAATAAAATGGTGCCGAAGGCGGGACTTGAACCCGCACGGGCGTGGCCCACTACCCCCTCAAGATAGCGTGTCTACCAGGTTCCACCACTTCGGCATATAATTTAAATATATCTTATCAATATTGATGAAGGTCAGACTATTATAGATCTATTTTTTATCAGCAGGTTCTCCGGTTTGATTTGGCACATCCTGCTCCGCTATTGGAGATTGGGTGGCAGCAGGATTTAGATTCTCCATTATTGATTCAGATATTCCTCTTCCAAAAAAAAATGATAGCCCAAGAGAGGTAAACATAAAGAGAATCGCAATATAAGTTGTTGCCTTATGCAAAAAGGATGTCGCACCCCCACTTCCAAAGACAGTCTGACTTGATCCTCCAAACACAGCTCCCATATTGGCTCCTTTGCCTTTTTGTAAAAGGACAATCAGAATTAGAGCCAAACAAATGGAAACATGTATTAATATAAGTACTAATTTCATTTAATTATCCTTATTTAGGCGTATTGTCTTAAACGAAGAAAAGACAAATGTCAATATCATCATTTATTTACTCAAAAATATATAAACTTAAATCAAAAAATTTGCAACCTAAAACTGATTGACTTGTAAGGGATCCATTTCCTAAAGCCATATTGACAATATTATTTTTTAAATCTAATTAAGTTGATAAAAGGATCTCCTTTTAAGCTTGCGCCTCCAACTAAGGCTCCATCAATATCAGGTTTTGCCATGAGGCCAGAAATATTTTCTGGTTTGGCACTTCCACCATAGAGAATTCTGATCTGATTTGCAGTCCCAATATTAAAATTATCTTCAACCCATTTCCGTATAAATTGATGAATCTCCTGGGCCTGCTCCGGTGTCGCGGTATGTCCTGTTCCAATTGCCCATACCGGTTCATATGCCAAAATTGTGGAAGGAGGCATAAGTTGATCAGCCTTAAAATTTTGTAAGGAATTATTCAATTGGCCTTTTATAACTTCAAATGTTTTTCCGGCCTCTCTTTCTTCCAGGGTTTCACCTATACATATTATTGGTATAAGACCTAATACAAGAGCTGCCTTAACCTTGAGATTTACTATTTCATCAGTTTCCTGAAAGATACCCCGTCTCTCTGAATGGCCCAGGATCACATGAGTACATCCCACATCTTGTAACATTCTTCCGGAAATTTCGCCTGTCAATGCCCCGCTCATATCCTGATGCATATTTTGCGCGCCTAAAAAGATTCCTGAACTGCCAATTGCTTTTCTAACTGCGGGAAGCATTGTGAATGGCGGCGCGACCAATACGTCTACTTCATCAATCTCATTCATTATTGCGGCAATAGCATTAATCAGCTCTACTGCTTTATTTATATTCAAATTCATCTTCCAGTTGCCAGCAATTAAAGACCGCCTAATATTCATTATAATTTCCTCTTGTTTTAATCTACGAGTAATGGTCTGGTAATTTTAAAAACGATGCATTTATTCAATAAATCCGGACATCTCCTATACCTTAAATAATTTTAGCTGGATTACCGGTCAATTGGAACTCCAGCTAAAATTTTATCTGTTTATTATAATGTCACCTTAAGATAAAATATCTCATTATTTTTTTTGAATTATGAGTTCTCCATATATATTGCTAGATCAATCATACGATTTGAATAACCAAACTCGTTGTCATACCAGGATAAAACTTTGGCCATATCTCCAACAACCATCGTAGAAAGAGAGTCAATAGAAGATGAATAAGATGTCCCATTAAAATCTATGGAAACAAGGGGTTCATCGCAGTAGTGCAAAATCCCTTTCATATTTGTTTCAGAGGCTTTTTTCATGGCAGCATTAATTTCTTCAATAGTCGCTTTTGTACTCAACTGGACAACTAGATCCACCACCGAAACATTTGGGGTTGGAACACGGATAGCCATCCCGTTAAGTTTACCTTCTAATTCTGGCAAAACCAGGGATACTGCTTTTGCTGCGCCGGTTGTAGTAGGAATCATTGAGAGGGCTGCGGCTCTGGCTCTTCTTAGATCTTTATGGGGAAAATCAAGGAGCCTCTGGTCACCAGTATAGGCATGGGTTGTGGTCATTAATCCTTTTTCGATTCCAAAATTATCTAATAGAACCTTACATAGTGGCGCCAAACAATTTGTTGTACAAGATGCATTCGAAATAATATTATGCTTTTTAGAATCATAGACTTGATTATTAACGCCCATAACTAAAGTAATATCAGGATCTTTTGCAGGGGCAGAAATTATTACCTTCTTAGCTCCAGCCTCAATATGTTCGGAGGCCTCTTCCTTGCTTCTGAATAGACCTGTACATTCAAAAACTGTTTCCACACCCTGATCTCCCCAAGGTAAGCTTGAGGGCTTTTTTTCAGAATAAACCTTAACCTCTTTTCCATTTATGATTATTGAATTATCCGTACTCGTAATTTCGGCTTCTAATATTCCATGAGCTGAATCATATTTTAGTAAGTGTGCCAGGGTTGGAGTGTCAGTTAAATCATTGATAGCTACAACTTCTATGTTATCATTATCATAACCTGCTCTAAAAACATTTCTTCCTATCCGTCCAAATCCATTAATAGCAACTTTCAACGACATATTCTCTTCTCCTGATAAATGTTATTTGATTAATTATGATGGTGTATTAAAAAATTTCATCAACAGACCAAGGGCGGGAAAGCCCAGGCCTGGGGGTAGAAATGAAACCATTTGGATTCAACTCAAATATCAAGGGAGGGTTGTTCCTCCCCCGCAGAGTAAAAAGGCGTGGAATAACTTTTTACTCGGTTATTAATATATAGCTGTAAACTGTATTTATATAATGTCATGAATACCAAAAATAGAACCAGACAATGTTTTTATCAAAGGTTCTATCTGATTAAGGTAATTATTTCAACATATTGCCTGCCAAGGCGATACTCCTTAGGCCTGCCTGTTTTGCCTTTTCACCCAACTCATTCAGGGAAAGGTGATCTCTTTCCTGGGCTATGGCAACCACCATGGGTAGATTAACCCCTGTTAATACTTCGACATGTCCTTCTTTAAGAAATGAAAGACTCAGGTTGGATGGAGTCCCGCCGAACATATCTGTTAGGATAATAACTCCTTGTCCATTATCGAGTTGTTTTATCTTTTCAGTAATTTCTTTAAGGATCTTTTCCGTTTCTATGGCCTGGATGATTGATATTGCCTCTGCAGCCTCAACTTGTCCTAGAATTAGTTCTGTAGCTTTTAATAGTTCTTTTCCAATGTGACTGTGAGAAATGATTAGAATTCCTATCATAATTTATCAAAACCTTTTTATATAATCCTGATAGAAGCAATATAAACACCTTCTTTTGCGCAATCTACTAAGTTATGTCCAGATACGATATAATCCTGGACTTAATGATTACAGGATTATGGATTTTCTTACTCATTGATTCAATATCAATAGAACATTTTTTTAGTAGCAACCCATAAAAAAAATATTTTTGACTGAATAATCAATCATCGCTTATTCATTGGCCTTGACTAATTTTTTCAAAAAAGCGTACAGAATCAGGTTTCATCATCAGTTTGGATAATGGTGTCTTTTAAATCCTGTTTTGTCACGGCCTCCATTAATCTTTTTCGGAATTTGCTGTTTTTCAATATTTTAGCTATTTTTGCGAGAACCTGAAGGTGTGTCCCTGAAGAACTCTCGGGCGCTACCAATAGGAAAAAAAGGGTTGTCGGCTGACCATCCATTGAATCAAAATCAAGACCCTTTTTACTTCTCCCAAATGAAATGATGGGATGAGTTACTCCTTTAAGCTTGCCATGAGGAATTGCAATACCATCACCAATACCAGTAGTTCCTAAACGTTCTCTCTCTGTTAATACTTTAACAAGGGATATTTTATTGATATAAGAATAATGCCTTGAAATAACTTCGGATAATTCTTCCAAGACCCCTTTTTTATCCTGAGCTTTAAGCTCAGGAATAATACAGTCATTTACGATTATTTCAGAAAATTTCATAGTATTACTATATTAGTATAATGATACAATTTCAAAGCTCCCACGTATGCCTATTCATGTTAAGTTTAAGTTATCGGGATAAAGAATATATTCATATAGGTGAGATAAGACCAAAATTCTCATCTTTGCGTTTATAAATTACATTAATTTCATTGGAAGTATCATTACGAAAGACCAAGAAAACTTGTTTAAGTCTATCAAGCTGCATGGCAGCTTCTTCAGTATCCATAGGTTTTGCAACCATTTTGATTACATCTATTACCGGATTATCATTGGAGAAGCTATTGAGTTCTTTTTCTTCACCATGGATTGAGAGATCCTCGCTTTTAATACTTTCCTTTCTATGGTCCTTGATCTTGGATAAATGTCGTTTGACTTGTTTTTCGATCTTATCCATAACCTGATCTATTGAAGAATACATATCATTCGTTTCTTCAACGCCATTTATTCTTGTACCGTTGATACTTAAATTTACATCTGCTTCATGCCTGAATTTTTCAACACTCAGGACGATACGTGCGTCTAAAGGCGCATCCATATATTTTTTAATTTTGGATACTTTATCTATAGCATATGCTTTTAGGCTTTCTACTGGCTCCATATGCCTAAATGTTACATTAATGGCCATAATAAATCCTCCTTAGGCTAATATGCCAAGTTTGGTACTATTTTTGATCAATAGGGATCCCTTCTCTTTCTTGAGGGGAAGATATTCATTGATTCACGATATTTAGCGACTGTTCGGCGGGCTACTTTTATATTCATACTTTCAAGAATATCTGCAATTCGTTTATCACTGTATGGCTTATGTCTATTTTCAGATTTGATAATATTTTTGATATGTTCCTTAACACTCTCAGAACCAACGGCATCTCCATCAACACTGTTAACAGAGCTATTAAAAAAGTATTTTAGCTCCAGAACCCCCTGAGGAGTATGAACATATTTATTTGTAGTTACCCTGCTGACAGTCGATTCATGCATTTCAATATCTTCAGCAACATCGCGAAGAACAAGAGGCTTCAGGTGGGATCTTCCATGATCAAGAAAATCCTCTTGAAACTGGATAATACTTTTGGTTACCCGATATATAGTTTTCTGACGCTGATTAATACTCTTTATTAGCCAAGCCGCTGATTTTAGTTTATCCTGAATATATGTTTTTACATTATCTGCAACAGCTTCTTTATTACGCATCACATCTTTATAATAGCCATTTATTCGTAATTTTGGCAAGCCGTCTTCATTCAGGATGATTTCATACTTGTCATTTATTTTATAAACATATACATCTGGAGATATATAAATTGTTTCATCATCAGAATAGAGCCTCCCAGGTTTTGGCTCTAGACTTTGAATAATTAACACAGAGGCCAGGACCTCTTTAGTTGTTACACGTAAGCTTTTTGCGATCTGATCATATCTTCTTGATTCAAGGTCTTCCAAGTGGTAGTTTATGATCCTTTCAATAAAAGGATCTTTAATCTGTTGAAATTTAATCTGAATTAATAAAGATTCCTTCATATCCCTGGCAGCAACTCCAACTGGATCAAAATTTTGGATTGCATTTAGCACCTCAATAATTTTCTCAAGAGGTTGTTCTGTTGCATCGATCAACTCTTCCATGGAGATATCCAGGTAGCCATCGGGATTCAAATTACCTATAATATTAATCCCGATTAATCGCTGCACCTTATCAAGATTACTCATGCTTAACTGCCAGAAAAGGTGGGAATATAGATTTGTTTTGGCAGATGTCATGTTTTCAAAGGATGTTGTTTCTCTCCTGTCATATGGTGTTTCCGCCCATCCTGAATTATATTCGGATAAATAGGCCTCCCACTCCATCTCATCTTTGCGAGGATCAGAGAGATCACCTTCCTTATTATCAGAAAGGCTATTTTCCTGCATATTTTTTTCCTGTTCTGCTCTGAGATCTTCTTTGGTTTGCTCTGTAACCAGTTCTTCAAGAAGTGGGTTTTCTTCAAGTTCCTGAGTAATCGCTTCCTGGAGTTCAAATCTGGAAAGTTGGAGGAGTTTAATGGCCTGCTGCAGCTGAGGGGTCATTATCAACTGCTGACTTAGCATTAGTGATTGTCGTAATTCTATTGCCATAAGATTTATCCACGCCCTTAAAAAATTGAGGATAATACAAGGCAGTCTCTATATAGCAACCTTTTCAAACCGCCTCATAGATTAAAGTTTTCTCCCAAATAGACACTGCGCGCCAGATTACTTGTCACTATCTTTTCCGGAGCGCCAGACTCAATTATTTTACCTTGATTAATGATATAGGCTTTATCACATACATTTAAAGTTTCACGAACATTATGATCAGTTATGATAATACCCAGCCCACGATCTTTCAGGTGCTTTATTATATGTTGTATATCATTTATAACAAGCGGATCAATACCTGCAAAAGGTTCATCCAATAACATAAAGCGCGGTTCTGTTATAAGAGCTCGTGTAATTTCCAGCCTTCGACGTTCTCCTCCGGAAAGGGATGATGCCTTTTGTTTTGCTAGATGCGAAATCTTTAGTTCTGCTAAAAAAAAATTTAGGCGAATCTTTTTTTCATGCGTAGAAAGATTTAATGACTCCAGCACAACCAAAAGGTTTTGTTCTACAGTCAGTTTACGGAATACAGAAGGTTCCTGGGATAAATAGCTGATACCTTCTCTGGCCCTTAGATACATGGGCTTTTCTGTAATATCAGCTCCGTCAAGATATATGGCCCCTTTGTCAGGTTTAGTTAGCCCTACTATCATATAAAAGGTGGTTGTTTTACCTGCTCCGTTAGGGCCTAATAGCCCTATAATTTCATTCTTCATCAGGGTTATATCGACTTGATCAACAACTCGCTTACCATTATAAATTTTTACAAGACCTTTTGCTTTAAGAGACTCCTCTTTTTTTAACAAGAGTTTTACCTTTTGACTCTTTTAGGAAAAATAGTGGCTCTGGCTTTTTTATCCAATTTACTTTCCACTATACTCCTATTTTCTTTTAAAAAAAAGGTAATACGGTCTCCCTCAATAAAATTATCTCCTTGTCTCACAACTGGATTCCCTGTAAGGATCATCTTTTCGGATTCTTGATAAAAAATTGCCTTAGCAGCTCTTGCCTTCCCCCCCTGAATATTGTTGATTATTACATTCCCTGTAGAAATTATTTTTATAATCCTGGTTTCGTAATCGCCTGCTTTTTTTTGGATTGGGAAACGATCAAAATAGACCATCATTTTCTGACAATCTATTGTAAAATTATTTTCTACTGCATTTACATCTCCTTCAAAAGTTACCACCTTTAGATTGTTGTCTACCTCCATATTATTAGACTTTATAATAATAGGTTCAGACTTGCTCTTCTGGTCCACAGGCTGCTTTATTTCAGCCTGTACAGGAAAAGGAAGGAATAAAATAATAAGCAGTATAATGGCCAGGATAATATAGCAGGTTTTAAAGAAATGTTTTTTTACAATGGGACAGGGAAAACCCCTAAGATGAAAAGAGGATACATCGTCAATAGTTTTCATTGATATCTCAGTCATTTTTTTTCGGAAAACCATATTTAGCACCTGAACGAAAACTGCTAATTTCTCCAATTTCTGTGTCAATTTCAAGTTTTAATTCTTAAGATACTTAATGTATTCCTGTGTTTAAAATTTTCTGGTTTTTGTTTGAGCACTATTTATATATTGAAACGTTATTATTAAAGAAAGGGGCCTCGTTTGACAGTAGCAGTAACATGAGAAAGTATCTTTATATGTTCTGATTGCAAATTAGCAAAAAGCCCCTTCCCCTCGACAAAGAAAAAAGGACCCCATATTTTGATATGTTTATCTGTTGTTAGGTCCTCAGTCCTTTCATTTATCAGGAGATGTTCAGTTTCTGTCCGATATCCATTGCTGGTTATTCCTTCTACATTTCCCCAAAGATTAATTTCTCCGGTATCGCGGGAATATTCGCCTTTGTTGCTTTTTAGTTTGAACCAGGAACCGTCTTTAGGGTCCAATTTCAGATTGACTTCCTGAAAAATGATTATTTTTTTATCATTTGATATCTTTACTTGAACTGCATCCAGAATCCAGTTAAATCCTTTGCCAGGATCATCCTGGACATAATGAATATCCTTAAGTCTTAGCCCATCATCTGATAAAATGTCTTTAATAAGAGAATTTGGCCCCGTTACTCTTCCTGCCCTTAAAAGAAAGAGCAGGACTACAACCAGGATAATTCCTATGCTTATAAGAGGCCATTGTTTACGGATAAATTTATTCATTGGGTTGATTTTTTACAACACCATCAAAAATTTAAACCTGAGTCTTTATCCAGAGCCTGAACAAAAACTGCTAATTTCCCCAATTTCTGTGTTAGTCTCAAATTTTAATCCTCAAAATACTTGATGTATTTCTGCGGTTAAAATTTTCCAGTTTTCGTTCGGGTATTATATAAGCTTATTAAATCAATCGGATATCTGTAACTGACTCATCCATCCTGACACTGAAGGAGCCATTCACAGGCTTCACGTACAGCGCCATGACCTCCTCTAGTCCTTGTTATGAAATCAGCAGCCATACGAATTTCTCTAACCGCGTCTGCCACAGCGATTGATAGCCCTGACACTTCAAACATAGCCAAGTCAGGAATATCATCGCCCATAGAACAGATATTTTCCTTGATAAATCCTTTCTTGGCCATTATTTTTTTTAGCAGCATCCCTTTATCTTTTACAGCCTGATAAACTTCCCTGATCCCCAATTCATTGGCCCGATATTCAACTATCCTGGATTTACGACCAGTAATCCAGACCACTTGGATGCCATGTTTCATGAGCATTTTCAGGCCCAGCCCATCTTTTACATTAAAAGCTTTTGTTTCTTCTCCCTTATTATTAATGATGATCCTTCCATCAGTTAGGACTCCATCAACATCGAGAAACAAAAGTTTTATTTTTTTTGCTTTTTCTTCCACTTATATCATCTTTACAAGATCATGAATCGCTTTCAGTTGAATTAAAAGAGGTCTGATCTCATCTAGTGGCAGTGAATTCGGACCATCACAGAGAGCTGAATCAGGATCAGGGTGGACTTCAAGAAAGACTCCATCAGCACCGGCTGCCACAGCAGCCCTGGCCAGATGGGGCACAAATTCCCGTTGACCGCCTGAACAGTTTCCTCCACCTCCTGGCAGTTGGACACTATGGGTGGCATCAAAGACCACAGGAAATCCAAAGCCTCTCATAATAGCGATTGAACGCATATCTACAACCAGGTTATTATATCCAAAAGAAGAGCCTCTTTCTGTGACAATAATGTCATTTTTTCCAACTGATGTTACTTTGTATATCGCTTCTCTCATCTCCCATGGAGAGAGAAATTGGCCTTTTTTAATATTTATGGGCAGTCCTGTCTTGGCAGCTGCCAATATCAAATCCGTCTGTCGGCATAGAAATGCTGGAATCTGTATAACATCAAGCACTTTTGATGCCTTTTCCACCTCTTCAATTCCGTGAACATCAGACAAGACTGGCAGGTTAGTGGCCTTTTTGATTTTCTGAATAATTTTTAGCCCGTCATCTATCCCGGGACCTCTATAAGAATTGATTGATGTACGGTTGGCCTTATCATAGGAAGTCTTGAAAATAATATGGATACCAAGATCCTCAGAAATTTCTTTCAAAGTATTGGCAACAATGAGGGTTTGGGCCTCGTTTTCTATTACACAGGGACCCGCTATTAGAAACAGGGGGCCTTTTGCATGGAGAATGATTGGCCCGATTTTAATATCATTTTTCATGAGATTTATCAAAAAATCTCCATATTTTAGCTTAATAACCAAGACAATAAATTTGTATTCTTTAAAAAAATATCCAAATAAAACTTAAAAGTCAAGCAATGCATTCCAAACTCAGCAATTCCCATTTTAAAGAATAGCACCCCACAGGATACCTATACCTAAAAAGAGGAATTTTACGATTAAGTTTGCATTTGGAGGTTCTTATCATGCACAATGGCAAATGCGTAACATCAGAGCCTCTTGCAGAAACAAAAACCTTGTTTGAAGCCTTGGAGATATGAGTAGTTATATTGCTGCGACATATTAGATTTATTCAGTCTTGAAAAAACTGGCACTCTGGGCCAGGTCAGGATAGATGACTCTGCCGTGGATTTTTTCTCTAAACAACGAACATCCAACGTCGAATTATGGTACGCCTTCGGCGTTTCGATTGAATTAAAAAAGATAAAGACTCCGACATCCACATTCGATGTCGGAGTCTTTATCTTTTTTTTCCGTTCCCAGGCTCTGCCTGGGAATGCATGCTTCAAGGCTCTGCCTTTTTTTTAGACCAGCGGTTTTACTGTTACCAATCCTTTTAACCCGATATAGTCACGGCCGCTGGAATATCTCCAATGCTCAGGTTTGTCAACATACCCC
>DAOWOF010000213.1 GCA_030642205.1 Desulfobacteraceae bacterium
ATACAAAGTAGCTAAAAATACTTTTTTTAAAAGAGCTTCAGAAGATACTGATGCCCAGATGGTCAGGGATAACTTTAAAGGGCCCATGGCTGTTGCATTAAGTTATGGCGATCAGGTTGCTCCGGCAAAGGTGCTGACCGACTTTGCAAAGGATAATGATGCGTTGGGTATCCATTTGGGAGTAATGGGCGGAAAGATTATTGATCTGGATGCAATTACTGCATTATCGAGCTTACCTTCCCGTGAGGTTCTTTTGGGATCTTTTCTTTCAGTTGCCAGTGGTGCTGCTCGTGGTTTGGTCGTTGCTTTAAGTGATGTGCCCCGGACGTTTATTAATGTTTTAACGGCAATTAAGGAACAAAAAGAAGCTGCTGCATAAAGGAAATCTTTATTCCTTTTATGAAAATTCCAGGGAAAAGTTTTTTTCAGATATTATCGACAGATCCTGCGACCTGTATGCTACAGATTTCCACATAAATAATTTTACTGCGCTATTGGTTGCCGGGGTATTCCGGCGTATTGTATACGCTTTTTTTCCTCTTTGGCCTTGTGTAAAGTTTAAAAGCGTATAATTATCTGAAAATCTATGTCTCAAGCTAATAATTCTGTTGGCGAGCCTTCACAAATTTTAGTGCAAATGTTTAACCCCAGTCAAACAGTTAATGAATGGTTTGTTGAATTTTTATATTTTTGGAAATATTGATTCGGGGTATTCATATTTTACCATAGTATAGCTTTGACTTCTGGGACGACAATTTATCAAGTTTAGAAAAATTATATAAAAAAATATATGAGTGATAATTATTTTGGAGGAACAAAATAATGGCAGAAATTACAAAAGATGATGTAATAGAATTTATAGCAAATATGTCCGTACTTGATCTGTCTAATCTGGTAAAGGAGATGGAGGAAAAGTTCGGTGTTTCTGCTGCTGCTCCGGTTGCCATGATGGCTGCAGATCCTGCTGCTGGAGGAGTCCAGGCAGAAGAACAGACTGAGTTTGATCTTATATTGACTTCTTTTGGTGAGAAAAAGATTCAGGTAATCAAAGAGGTTAGAGCGATTACCGGGTTAGGTTTGAAAGAAGCCAAAGAACTAGTTGAATCTGCTCCTGTGCCAGTTAAAGAAGCCATAGCCAAAGATGAAGCAGAAAAGATTAAAGTCAAGCTTGAAGATGTTGGCGCTCAAGTCGACATAAAGTAATTTCAATAAAATCCGTGGTTCAGTTATTTTTTCAGATTTTGTAATTTCATGGTGAAAAGGGTCTGACATCTTTTAATATCCTTGTGTAATAATGGATAAAGAGATTCCAGAAGGCTTTGAACTAAAAATGATGGGATCTGTTTATAAACCCGGATTTTATTTTTTTTTGCATAATCTTTAATTTCGTATCGGAGGCAATATGTCCGAAGGCCTTTTGTCGCGTAAACGTATTAGGAAAAATTTTGGCAGGATAAATAAAATTGTGGAAATTCCTGACCTCATCAGTGTCCAGCGTAAATCCTATTCTCGTTTTTTGCAGATGGATCTATCCCCAGAGCAGCGGATCGATACTGGTTTACAAGAAGTTTTTAAGTCTGTATTTCCAATAAATGACCTTGCAGGAGCTGCTTCATTAGAATTTGTTTCTTATAGTTTTGGTGAGGTTAAGCGTAGTGAAAAAGAATGTATAAACGGAGGTACGACATATGAGGTTCCATTACGAATAACAGTGAGACTTGTTGTTTATGATATCGATCCTGACACAGGCGCGTCCAATGTCCGGGATATCAAGGAACAGGAAATATATTTTGGTTCTCTCCCATTAATGACAAAAAACGGGACATTTATTGTTAATGGTACAGAGAGGGTAGTGGTTAGTCAGCTCCACAGATCATCAGGCGTTTTTTTCGATCATGACCAGGGAAAGTCCCATACAAGCGGGAAGGTGATATACAGCGCAAGAATTATTCCTGTGAGGGGTTCCTGGATTGATATGGAGATCGATCCCAAAGGAATAGTATATGTGAGGATTGACAGGCGCCGAAAATTTATTATTTCCATTCTTTTTAAGGCTTTTGGTTATACTCCTGAAGATATTTTGTCCTATTTTTATGAAAATGAAAGAATTGTTTTTGACGAAGGCCATATTTACAGAGATTTGTCGAATCTCAAGCAGAAGTACGATCTCTTGCGGAGTCAGCATGCCTGTGTAGATATTCTTGATTCTGCTTCAGGGGAGGTCATAGTAAAAAAAGGGCGCAAGTTTACCCGAAAATCGATTAAGCAGATGGAATCTGCTGGCGTAACAAAAATTCCAATAACAGAAGAGGAAATAATCGACAGGGTTTTTGCCTTTAATATAAAAGATCCCGCAACGGGACAATTCATTGTTCGGGCAAATGATGTGTTGGATGAGCAAAATCTTGCAATGCTGCGCAATGCCGAAATAACTGAAATTGATCTTCTTATCATTGATGGCGTGACAACTTCTGAAAGTATACACAAATGTCTTTTGCTGGATAAAACCGAATCAAAGCAGGATGCTATTCTTGATATCTACAGACGACTAAGACCGGCTAATCCTGCTACTTTGGAGATTGCCCAGGATTTTGTTGACAAGCTTTTTTTTAATTCAACTTATTACGATTTTTCCAGGGTGGGTCGTTTAAAAATCAATCAGCGCCTTGGTATTAAAGCCCCCATTGATTTAACAGTCCTTAAGAAAGAAGACATAATTCTTACCACAAAAGCCCTGGTTAAACTCAGAGATACCCAGGGCGTTGTTGATGATATTGATCACCTGGGAAATCGAAGGGTACGCTCAGTTGGTGAATTGCTTGAAAATCAGTTTCGTATTGGGCTTGTGCGCATGGAGCGGGCAATTAAAGAAAGGATGACTCTTCATGAAGTTGATGCTCTCATGCCAAATGATCTGATCAATCCGAAACCTGCCTCTGCTGTTGTCAGGGAGTTTTTTGGGACCAGCCAGCTTTCCCAGTTCATGGATCAGACTAATCCTCTTACAGAGACAACACATAAGCGACGGCTTAGCGCATTGGGTCCAGGGGGGCTTACGCGGGAGCGTGCAGGGTTTGAAGTTAGAGATGTTCATCCTTCTCATTACGGTCGAATATGTCCCATTGAAACTCCGGAGGGACCCAATATAGGTCTTATTGTCTCTCTTGGGACCTATGCAAGGGTTAATGATTTCGGATTTATAGAAACACCTTACAGGGTTGTTGATGCTGCTAAAATAACCACTGAAGTACAGTTTTTTGATGCGTTTGAAGAAAAAGAGCATCCCATTGCCCAGGCAAATGCCCCTGTTGATAAGGATGGAAATTATATAAATCAACTTGTTACTTCCAGGGTGGCAGGGGAATTTATGATGGTCGATCGGGAAGATATAAAGTTGATGGATGTATCTCCAAATCAGCTTGTGAGTGTATCAGCGTCACTCATTCCATTTCTTGAAAATGATGATGCAAACAGAGCTCTCATGGGATCAAATATGCAGCGTCAGGCTCTCCCTTTAATGGTTACTGAGGCTCCCATAGTGGGAACCGATATAGAGGGGGTTGTTGCCAGGGACTCAGGCGTAACAGTCGTTGCGGAAAATGACGGGGTTGTTGCCTCAGTTGACGCTTCCAGGATAATAGTAAAAAAGGATCTATTTGCTGATACACCGCTTGATATTTATAATCTTGCAAAGTTCAAAAGAACCAATCAGAATACCTGTTTTAATCATCGTCCCATTGTAAGGAAGGGAGAAAAAGTTCATGCCGGTGAAATACTCGCAGATGGGCCTGCCACTGATATGGGGGAGCTGGCATTGGGGAAGAATGTAACCGTCGCTTTTATGCCATGGGGCGGTTATAATTTTGAGGATTCCATACTTTTAAGTGAGCGCCTTGTCCGGGATGGTGTTTATACTTCTGTGCATATAGAGGAGCTTGAAGCCTTAGCAAGGGATACAAAACTAGGCAATGAAGAGATTACAAAGGATATACCCAATGTGGGGGAAGATGCACTGAAATATCTTGATGACTCCGGAATAATCAAAATAGGGGCCAAGGTAAAGGCTGGAGATATTCTTGTGGGAAAAATAACTCCAAAAGGGGAAACCCAGCTTTCCCCCGAGGAAAGACTCCTCCG
>DAOWOF010000017.1 GCA_030642205.1 Desulfobacteraceae bacterium
AGTATTTTTAGTTTATCACCTGTATCAGACATCGCTTAAATCCATATCTTTGCTTATTTTAATAAGGGTTTGGCGGGCGCCTTTAAAATCAAATTTACCGATTTGTTCTTCCAGGTCACTAATCTCATCAGGCAGTAAATCCACCTCTGCCTTGATTTTGCCCAGGACAACTTTGGCCATTGGATTATTATGTTCCAGAAGCTCATTCATTTCGGTGAATAAGGGGCTCCCGGATAAAATATTTGTGGTCTTAGAGGCTGATTGTTTATTAGGTGATTCTTTTTTGCTATCTTTCAAGAGGTCCCTGGTTAGATCTTCTGTTGAATTATTCGTCATGGAAAAGCTCTTGCCAAATTCATCCATAAAACGGTCTATGTCATGGAAATTGTCTTCTATGGCTAGTTCAAGATTTCTTGCTGCTCCATGAAGATCCTTGGCCGATAAGTTTCCTGCTGCCCCCTTTAGACTATGTAAATAATTCTCCAAAAAGGCTGAATCTTTTTCCCGGATGGCGGCAGATATTTTTTCAGGGGCATCATGATTGTCAAGAAAAAATCCTTTCAGGAGTTCTAGATACAGATTCTGGTTTCCTCCAATTCGTTTTACTCCCGCTTCGATATCAAGTCCCGGAACTTGACCGGGGAGATCCTGGGATGGACTTTTTGCCCCTTGTCTTTCTGGAGTAGCGCCTGGGTCAGGATTCTCTTTGGTCTTTTTGGTCCACTTGCTCAGTGTGTCAAAGAGTTTTTCACTTTTTATGGGCTTTGAAATATAATCATTCATGCCAGCCTCCAGACATCTTTCTCTGTCTCCTGTCATGGCATTGGCAGTCATGGCAATAATCGGAATGTCAGGAAGTTCAAGCGTATTCCTGATAGTTTTAGTGGCCTCAAAACCATCCATTTCCGGCATCTGAACATCCATTAAAATCGCATCATACTCATTGTCTTTGACCTTCTCAACCGCCTGAATCCCATTTATGGCTTTGGTTACAGATATTCCTCTGATAGATAACATCTCAGAGGCAACTTCCTGGTTAATAACATTATCTTCAACCAGAAGGATACGAATGCCGCTGAAATCTTTTGCCTGTACCGGAGGATGCTCTGATTTACCTGTATCAAGGGAGGTGCCGCCTTCAAATATTTCAATGATAGCATTAAAGAGTGAGGACTGTTTGATCGGTTTTGAAAGGTATTTGACAATTCCAATTTCCCTTGCCCGTTTCTCGTCTTCTTTTCGCTGGCACCCCATGATAATAATGGGAGGAGCCTTTGCGGAACAGTGATTTATAATTTTATCAGAAGCTGAAAGGCCATCCATGCCGGGCAATCTTACATCCATGATTATAAGCTGGAAGAGTTTTTTCTTATCAGCCTGTAATGAGTCTTCATATAATTTAAGGGCCGCTTCGGCATTTTCAGCCGATGTATAATGGAGATCGAATGCTGTTAGAAATCGTTGTATAATCTTTAAGGTTTTGGGATTATCGTCCACAAGAAGGGTATTCATATCCCTTAGTTTCGAGGGCAGGATTTCTTCTTTGAAAGAATAATCCGAATCAATCTTAAACTTGCCTGTAAAAGAAAAGGTACTCCCAACACCGACCTTGCTTTCTGCCCATATAAGGCCTTCCATCTTTGTTACAATCTTTTTACTGATAGCCAGTCCAAGGCCGGTGCCTCCATATTTCCTGGTAGTTGATCCATCTGCCTGTGAAAAGGAGTCAAAAAGAATATTTTTGCCATTTTGCATGAATGCATTAACATCAAAACCGATTCCTGTATCCTGGATTTCAAAGATGAGTTCCACCGTATCCAGGAGCTGGGATTTCTTTCGAATCGAGATCAGGATTTCACCATTTTCGGTAAATTTAAGGGCATTAGAGATTATATTTACAAGTACTTGACGCAAACGCTGTGGATCTGAGATAAGACGCAGGGGAACTTCTGTGTCTATATCCACAATGAGCTCGACCCCTTTATCCTGAGACTTTCCCTGTAAGAAAAGATCCATTTCTTTTTCAAGAAGGTCTCTTAGGTCAAAGGATATCTGTTCAAAGACCAGCTTACCAGCTTCAATCTTTGAAAAATCAAGGATCTCATTAATAAGCTTCAAAAGATGTTTACCTGAATATCGAACACTATCGATATATGATTTCTGCTTTTCATTCAAATCGGTATTCCAGAGCAGTTCACTCATGCCTATAATCCCGTTCATTGGGGTCCTGATTTCATGACTCATATTAGCTAAAAAGTCACTTTTGGCCACATTGGCTGTTTCTGCCAAGTCCTTGGCCAGTTTTAGCTCATTAACCACCTCTTTGAGCCTCTTTTCACGGATTTGAATTTGCCCCAGCATCTCATTAAAACCATCAATCAGGAGTCCGAGCTCATCATTATTTTTTTTGTCTGCCCTGGCGGAATAATTTTTTTCCTCTGATACGATTTTCATGGTTTTCAACAAGAGGAAGATAGGCTGAGTTATTATTTTCTGCAAATTGGATGCTATCATATAGGTCAGAGCAAAAGAGATCAAAATCAATGAAAAACTCAGCAGTAACGCATGCTTCAGGAGATCATAAAATCCACTTAGATTAGTTCTGATGAAGATAGTGCCGATTTGTTTCTGGTTCAAGATTATTGGTCTGTACAGGTCCAGAAACTTATATGAGAATTTATAATTGTTTTTTTGATCAAGTCTTAGATATTCAAATGAAAATCTTTTTTCCTTTCTGGAATTGATAAGATCAATGCCTGCTTTGCTATATTGAGATTCCAGCTTAAGATTGTCTTTCTGCCATGTTTTTATTAGATCATTATTGAGATAGGTGGCAAATAATTTCCCTTCTCGTGTGTAGATACAGGCAAAAGTTACCGATGGTTCAGCGCTTACAGCCGTAAGGATTTCCCTTGCGGTATCAGGATCATCAAAGGATAGAGCCGCAGTAGAGTTTATCCCTATGACCCCTGATAATGTAGATATATTATGGATCATGTTTTTTCGGAAGGATATTAATTCAAAGCCAATGAAGACTAAAAGGATCAGTGAAACCAATAAAGTTGCCGTAAGCATACTCATATAGATCAGCTTACGTTTTATAGGGTAATTATGAAACTTTTTAAACATCTCTTGACACCATTGTACTTGAACATCATATTAGGAGTTGCCCGGATAACCCCTTAAGGTTTTTTTCTGCCTATAATTGTAGCAATTCGCATAAGTTTGGAGCTGATTTTTATTCCGGCTTTTTTTGCCAATGCAGCATTTATTTCCACCCTGATACGTTTATCATCTCTTACGAGACTGATAATTCCCCCCTTATGGGCAAAGGCTGGTTCATCACCCACAGTAAGAAAAGAGCAATCTTTATTCCTGATCTGTTTAAGATTCCGGATCATTTTTTTTGTCGAACTTATAAAAATGAGATGATAGTCGCATAAGTTGAGTAAATCTTCATTGACAGTCGTCTTTATTCTACGACCCTGGATAAGTTCTTCAGATACTACCTTTTTTAAGATTGTGCCTAACTGATGATTGCCTATGACGCCAACTTTAATAGTATCATTTTTCCCTGAAAATGAACTATCAGGCCAAGTAATAAAATTCATGAGATTAAAGATAAATACAGCCTTTATTTGATCCTCCTGAACCGAATTAGCCTGACAATAGTCATGGGATCCAAAACAAAAGAAAACCTGGATCAGGATAAAAAGAAAGATTATTTTTTTGTTAAATATCATGTTAATTTATTAAGTATTGTTTTTAAAATGACCATTGTATTTTTCCATAGACACTACGCTCTATTTCACTACGTGCCACAGAGAAAAATTCCGTTACAAATTCGGAATGATGCCTGTCCAGGAGGTTTTGACCGACTATGGAAAGCTCAAGGTCAGGACTTGGTTTCCAGGAGAGACGCGCGTCAAAAGTCGTATAGCTGCTAACATTGGTGATTTGGGAAGAAAATATATTACGCCCTGTAAGTTTATCCACAAAGCGGAGCCACAGGTCGAATTTCAGGTTACAGGGAAGATCCATGGATGACATCAATGAGCATTGATGTCTGGGAAAATCATCCTTAAACATGGGACTGTTATTTGATTCCGAATTCATTGATAAAAAAGTGTATGTCGGCCTTAGCCGCAACCAGTTAAGGGGCAGCCAATCAACGGCCAGCTCAATACCATAGGACTCGGCAGTTGTATTATTTCCTACTGTAGTAAATATTTGTAAATACGGATCAGGATCGGGGATAATGGTTGATTCACTTGGAACCAAGGTACCCAGCTTTTCATACTCGTTATAAAACAGGGCCAAATCAACAGAAAATTTCCTGTGGGGATAAAAACGATAGCCAAGTTCATACGCTAATAACTCTTCTGAATCCATACTTTGATTGGCAATAAAACCAAGTTTTACAGGTAAAATGGATTCGGGGAGAATAGAATCCAGATCAAAATTAAAAGTGTTTTCACCTCGGGATGGCATCCTTACCGCGCGGGACACTGCTCCCCACAGAGTATGATTGTTATGTGGCGTCCAGGTTAACCGGCCACTTGGCTGAATTTCATAGCCAGTACTCTTGTTATGCTCAATTTTAGTGCCGATTATGAAACGAAGACAATCCTTGATGAGTATGATATTATCCTGGATAAAGGTGCTAAAGAGTTCTTCATTGCGGCTGTCAGGGGTAAAGGTAACTCGGGTACCATTGCTAAAATCATCTTTGATCAGGCGTGCCCCAAGACCCCATATCATTTCATGGCGCTTGGCAAGCTGGAAATAATGTTCCAGACTAAAGTCATAAACATCATATTTAAAATGGGCCAGAGATTCATTATACTCTGTTATATCCATATAAAACTGTAAACTAAGGCTTGAATCATTCGAAAAATCATGCTGCAATCGGAAGAGCAGATTTTTGCCTTTACTCTTCACATCCTCGATAATGCTGTAATAATAAGGAGGTTCATTTGTAGGGGGGGTAGATAGCTGCCCCGACATGACCTCAATAATGTCTCCTTGAATTGTAAGCTGATTAGCATCTCCCAAGGCTCCATCAATTCTGAATCCGGACTGGATGGAGTCCCAGTCATCATGGGCAGCATTTCCGGATGAGTCAATAAAATGGCTCCTGTCGAGATATTTGGAATATATTCGAAAAGAGATATTATCGTTTATCCGGTTGCCATAGCGTATCCCTCCAAAATACTTTTCATGGGTGCCCATACCAGTTGTAATGAGTCCTCCGTGAGTTTTAGTCGCTGATTTTGTTATGATGTTTATCACCCCATTAACAGCATTGGCCCCCCAAAGAGTAGCCCCTGGCCCGCGAATAACTTCAATCCTGTCAATATCATCCATAAAAGTATCCTGGACATTCCAGAATACCCCTGAAAAAGACGGGCTGTAAACAATGCGGCCGTCCATTAATACCAGCAATTTGTTGGCAAAACGGCTGTTCATGCCCCTGGCGCTAATTGCCCATATATTGGAATTCAGTTGGGCCACTTGAAGCCCTGGCACCAAGCGTAAGGCATCGGCAATCGAGGTTGCTCCTGATCGGCATATATCATCAGAGGTGACAACAAATATTGCTGCTGCCGCATCAGTCATTTTTTCTTCTTTTTTGGATACAGAGGTGACTTCAATTTCCAGCAGTTTTTCAAGTGAAAGCTTTTTCAGGTATTCCAGATCATTCTTATTGTCTATATCATCTGCTTGCAATCCCAATGGAAAGAACAGAGATAGTAAAAGAAACGCAATCAGAGTGATGAAAACGCATAACAGAGGATTTTTTTTGTGATTGAAAGGAATCCAGGACAAAATTCTTCTCCAGAATAGATTTTTTTATTTACAGGAAAACATTGCAATTGATGTGCCGTACATTTTATCATTTTCCGCCATTCCCGCAAAGGCAGGAGGTAAGTAAAGACTCCGATCCAGTCTTTTTAAATAGATTTAGATCTCCTGTGCCCCAGTTTTCGTTTATAGCTAAGGCAGTTCTTTCATAATAAAAGCCAGGGCAAACCATAAAGATCTACTTTCAGATGGAAGTTAAACAGTTAAAATTCTTTCTTGGCTTGACTTTGCTAAACTTTTTGAGGTAGTTTTGATAATTTATTATCCTAACAAAATTTTTTAATATAAAATAAATAAAGATATTCTCCTGTTGCATTCACCTTGATGGAAGGATATCATGAACCATATGTAAAAGAAATAAGGTCATAATTAGGATTGTTGAGGTATTTTCAACATTTACAAAAAAATTCTGGAAAGATTATAGGATAAAAGATTGGAGCCGGATGCGGATTAAAACGAATAAAAGGATCTGTGACCTTTGAAAAAGCCTCAAATTCGTTTACGTTCAAGGAAGGCAAAACTTTTAAACGCGGGAATCCATTAAGTATTTCCAGGATTAAAATTTGAGTCTGACGCCGAAATTGGGCAGATAATCGCAACCTTCAAAAGGGGCAGTTTTGCAAAGGTCTCTCGGTTTTGAACTGCTAAATCAGGAAAGGGTTTGTTTATGGAAAGAAAAGCTGAACAGTTGAGAAATGTCGCTCTCATTGCGCATGGAGGGTCAGGGAAAACTTCTCTGGCAGAAGCCATGTTGTTTGATGGAAAAACTACCACCAGGTTATGCAAGGTGGATGATGGGTCATCAAATTTTGATTTTGAACCAGAAGAAATAGCCAGAAAAATCACTCTTAGTACCTCTTTTCATCACTGTACATGGAAAAAACATAGTATCAATATTATTGATACCCCTGGTGATGATAATTTTCTTTCCGATACCAAGCTTTGCCTTCAGGCTGCTGATGGTGTGGTAATTCTTATTGACGCGATAGCCGGGATCAAAATCGGGACCGAAAAGGTATGGAATTTTGCCAATGAACAAAATCTCCCTCGAATTTTTTTTATTAATAAACTTGATAGGGAAAGATCTGATTTTTTTAAGATAGTAAAAGAAATAGGCAATACCTTTAATGTAAAACCAACCCCGGTTTTTCTTCCTATCGGCGCAGAAGATGACTTTGAAGGCCTGATTAATTTGATTAATATGAAGGCCTGGATTTTTTCCAAAGATGGAAGTGGGAAATTCAAAAACGCTGAAATTCCTGCTGATATGTTGGATATAGCGAACGAATGGCGTGAGCAGGTAATTGAAAATATTGTGGAAGTGAATGACGACCTCATGGAAAAATATCTTGAGGGTGAGGAGCTTGCTCAGGATGAGTTGGAGCAAACCTTTTTTCAGGGCTTGAAGCAGGGAATCTTACTTCCAATCCTTTGTGGTTCGGCTACATTAAACATTGGTGTTTCGCATCTGATGGATTTAATTGTCCAGGGATTTCCTTCTCCTTTGGAAATACCTTCTAAAAAAGTGACAAAACCGGATGGAACGGATGAGAAAGAAATTAAGCTCTCTCCAGATGCCCCTTTTTCCGCACTGGTTTTTAAGACTATCGCGGATCCCTTTGCCGGCAAACTTACTATTTTAAGAATTTTTTCAGGTATTCTCAACCTGGATGATACCCTCTATAATGCCAATAAAGATATCAAAGAAAAGTTTGGCCAACTACTATTGCTGGAAGGAAAAAAACAGAAGCTGATTGATAGCGCCGGCCCTGGCGATATTATCGCTATACCTAAACTTAAGGAGACCGCAACAGGAGACACCCTTTGTACCCCGGATGATCCTATATTGTTTAAATCAATTAAACCCTTGCCACCTGTTATTTCCTACTCTGTAAAGGCCAAGATCAAAGGCACAGAAGACAAGGTCTTTTCCTCCTTTGCCAAGCTTTTGGAAGAGGATCCAACTCTCAGGCTGGAAAGGGATCAGGTTACTGCCGAGGTCATACTTTCAGGAACAGGACAGATCCATTTGGAGACTACCTGTGAAATATTGAAACGTAAGTATGGTGTGGAAGCAGAACTGCATCCTGTCACCGTTCCCTACAGGGAAACAATTAAAAAGGCTGTTACACGTGTTATATACAGGCATAAAAAACAATCTGGTGGCCGTGGGCAGTTTGCTGAAGTCCATTTTGACTTAACTCCTCTTGAAAAAGATAGCGGTTTTGAATTTGAGGAAGCCCTGGTTGGAATGAATGTCCCTCGTAATTTTGTACCGGCGGTTGAAAAGGGTCTGAATGAGGCATTGCACAGTGGAATCCAGGCTGGTTTTCCTGTGGTGGATTTGAAGGTGCGTTTTTATGATGGAAAATCTCATGATGTCGACTCTTCGGAAATGGCTTTTAAAATTGCCGCAAGCATGTGTTTAAAAAAAGCAATTCAGGAAGCCAGTCCAACTATCCTTGAGCCAATTATGAAATTGGAAATAACAGTGCCTGAAGATGTAATGGGTGACGTAATGGGTGACTTGAATGGCAGGCGCGGGAAAGTCATGGGTATGGATTCCAGGGGTAAATATCAGGTTATCCTTGCCCAGGTTCCCATGTCAGAAGTCCTTAGATATGCCCTGGATCTAAATTCCATATCTGGTGGCCGTGGATCTTTTACCATGGAGCATTTCCATTATGAAGAGCTTCCTTCACAATTGGCTGAAAAAGTGATTGCGGCTGCTAAAAAAGAGGAATAGCAGGCTTATAATGGATCTGAATGCCAAAAAGGCTGGGGTACTGACAATCAGCGATAAGGGATCCAGGGGCTTACGAAAAGATGAAAGTGGCCCGATTGTTGTGGATATCCTTAAAAAAGAAGGGTATCAGATCCATAAAAAAGCCATTATTCCTGATAATTACCAGCAAATTATTGATTTGTTGGTGGAATGGGTTGAAAAAGAATCCTTGTCATTAATTCTTACATCAGGCGGCACAGGCCTTGGCTCAACCGACGTTACTCCTCAGGCTATGGAGGAAGTAATTGATTATCCTGTGCCTGGTATGGCAGAAGCCATGCGGGCCGCCAGTCTAAAAAAAACGCCACATGCCATGCTGTCCCGGGCAGTTGTGGGTGTTCGTAAAACATGTCTTATTATTAACCTTCCAGGCAGCCCTGTTGCTGCCAGAGAAAACCTTCTGGTAATTTTGCCAGCCTTACAGCATGCTATTTTAAAGCTCAGCGGTGATATGACTGACTGTGCTCAGTTAATCCTTTAACTTTTCGCCTCTACATTAACCTTATTAATCCCATTAAAATAGTATCGAGACCATTATGGCTCTCTTTATACTCTATTATAAATAAAGCATCCTGTTCTATTAACAGTATCCCCAGTTTAAAATACAGATACTGAAGATTAGACACAGGTTATGTGTAATAAAAAAAGGAGGAAGCATGGGAAAAGAAGTGATTTGTCCTTGGTGCGAAGAAAAGACTCTACCCAAATTAGCCACTATAACAAAGGAGCATGGTACTATAAATGAGAGAAGGTGTTCCCTTTGTGGCAAGATTTTGGCTGCCTATCTTAAAGAAGATGGTGATTTTTTTAGTAGCATACGTAAATACCCCAATTAGTCTCTAATATTGGATTTTATGGAGGTTTAGATACCATTATGACAGAAAATCAGGCACAAGCAGCAGCTCAATTATCTGAAGGAACATTGACTGATGAATGGATTACACAATGGGAAGATCGGATCGGGTTAAATTTAAGAGTTGGGAATATCTTTAATCAATCAGTATCACGGGAGGCTATCAGGAATTTTTCCAATGGGATAGGAGATTTAAACCCTCTTTATCGGGATGAAGCTTATGCAAAGGAAACCAAATATGGGGCATTGATTACGTCTCCATCCTGGACAGCAAGTGTTTTTCCTCATTGGGTTCTTCAAGGGCTACCGGGAGTTCATGCTGATCATTCAGCATCGGAATGGGAGTTTTTAAGGCCGATCTACATTCATGATAAGATAACTCCAAAATCTCAATTTGTCGGGTTTGATGTAAGGCAGAGTAAATTTGCCGGCAAGACAGTATTTGAATACCAGAGGTTTGAATACTGGAACCAACGTGATGAATTAGTAGCACGGGGTTATTGTATGCTGGTTCGTTATGAACGACAGACCGCAAAACAGAAAACCGCCGATGGTGAGGGAAAATACGATCATATCCAGGTTCCCCATCCCTGGACCCTTGAAGAGCAGGCCAAAGTGGATGAAGATTGTTTGGCAGAGGAGATCAAGGGCGCAAAGACCAGGTATTGGGAAGATGTTAATGAGGGTGACGCCTTAAAGCCGGTAATAAAGGGAATCTTCGGACTCACGGATATGATCGCTTATTGTGTAGGAGCGGCTCCAGTACAACTAGGGGCTCATGGAGTCCAACTTAAGGCCTATTGTGATCATCCTGCCTGGAAATTCAGAGATCCTGTTCTGGGCTCATGGGAACCTGTTTACGGTGTTCATTATCTTGTTTCAGCGGCAAAAGGTGTAGGAGCAATGTATGCCTATGATGTGGGAGTTCAACGTAATTGCTGGATGATTAACCTTTTTACTCACTGGATGGGTGATGAGGGATGGTTAAAATCATGTAACGCCCAGTATCGCCAATTTGTGTATCTCTCGGACGCAGTGTGGTTTAAAGGTAAGGTTACCAGAAAATATATCGATGAAAATGGGGAGCATTGTGTAGAAGTTGAGGCCCATGGCATCAATCAACGAGAAGATGATACTATTCCTGCAACTGCTGTTATTATTCTTCCATCCAGGGAAAAGGGAGTCTCACCGATAGATAAAAGGTTGCCTGCTGAAGAATATCGCGGAACCGGGAAAGGAGTTTATTTTTAGCCATTATTTTCAGATTAGGAGCAGTTTATGGATTGGAAGGATGAATACAAGAAAAAAATGGTTTCCGCTGAAGAGGCAATTTCTGTTATTAAGCCTGGAAACAGAGTTCATTTTGCCTATGGTGTGGAACCCTTTGATTTGGGATTAGCCTTACTTGGCAAGGTAGGAGACTTAAGTGAAAAGGGGATTAAACTATTTGTCCCTGCCCCTGGAAGAGATTTTGCATGGTATGATCCCGGTTGGGAAAACATTTTTTCTGTGGAAATTGGTCATGTGTTGCCTATCGCCTCTCAAATGATCAGGGAAAAAAGGGGAGATTTCCTGGTAGGAGATCTGACCTGGGCCCCGGAAGCTGATTTGAGAGATCCTGTGGATGTCTTACTCATGCAATTATCCCCACCGGATGAACATGGTTTTTGCAGTTTTGGAGCGTCATTATGGGATAAAAGGAACGCTGTCAAAAATGCCAGAATAGTATTGGCTGAGTCAAACAAAAACCTTATAAGAACATATGGCGATAATTTTATTCATTTCTCTGAAATTGATTATTTTGTAGAACATACTCCCTCTGGAAAAGCTCCTGGCGCCACAGATATGCTGGGCAGGAAAAGCACAGGGCCTGGTGAAGTGGAACGGGATATCGCAGAGAATGTAGCATCTCTTGTGAGGGATGGCGATTCTATGGAGATAGGCGTTGGGGGCACTGCGGAATGGATCCCTGTTATTGGTGTGCTTGAGGATAAAAATGATCTGGGCTGGCATTCGGAAAATACCCCAAGGGGCATAGCCACCCTGGTACAGAAGGGTATTATCAATGGAAAGCGGAAGACCCTCCATCCTGGCAAGGCAATCGCCACAGCAGTAGGCGGGGGCACCAAAGAAGAGATGGAATATATAAATATGAATCCCATCTTTGAGGTCTATGAATCAAAATATGTGCTTGATCCGAAGATCATCGGCGCCAATGATAACATAGATTGTATAAATAGCGCCCTGGCTGTTGATCTGACAGGTCAGATTGCGGCTGAATCTATTGGTCCTGTGATGGTAAGCGGCACAGGTGGGCAGCTCGCATTTGCAATTGGAGCTAATATGTCAAAAGGGGGCAGGTATATAGTTACCTTACGCTCAACAGCCAAGGGCGGAACGGTCTCAAGGATTACTCACCAATTTGATCCTGGCACGATAGTATCTGTTCCAAGGGTATTGGCTGATTATGTGGTTACAGAATATGGAATCGCACATTTAAAAGGCAAGACTCAACGCCAAAGGGCCTACACATTGATTGATATTGCTCATCCTGATTTCAGGGCTGATCTAAAAAAAGAAGCCCAAAAACTCTTCTAGGATATCGCTAAAAATATTAATCTTATCAGAACCTGTTATAAAAAAGGGGTGATTGAAGATAACAATCACCCCTTTTTTTATGATCAAAAGAAAATATCTTCTTTTCTATTTTTTTTCTTTTTTAGGTGAAGGATTAATAAGGCCCTTGCCTATTGTATTGGGAAATAACCTTGCCACCTCGCTGGCTGTCCAGCAATCATGCTCAGTAAAAATAATTCTTTCAGGGAATTCAGGTTTTGGATATACATAACGAGAGATTTGTCTCATGCCGGCAAAAAATAGCTGGCCATTAATATCAGCAGCCGCGTCACTGGCCAGAAAAGCTACCAAAGCGCCTGGATCTCCCGGATCGCCAAATGCCTTGCGGCCCAATTCATCTATTGGAAGTTCTTCTGCTTCTTTTTTAGTGGTCAGGCCGCGTTGAGCGCACATAACCCTTATTCTGTCTTCAGGGATGGATGAAGTCATTCTGGTCCATCCTGCAGGAAAGACTACATTACAGGTAACGCCTTTTCTGCCTAATTCCAGAGCAATTGCCTGAGTAAAAGAGGTTATACCTCCTTTGGCTGCAACATAATTAGAGTTACCTGCAGAAATGCCTAAGGCTGCCCTTGATGTAAGATTAATAATCCGTCCATTTCCTTTATTAATCATATGATTACAAGCATGACGAATGGGATAAAAGGTTCCATTCAGATTGACTTGAATTACAGCTTCCCATTCCTCTTTAGAGATATTCTTTAACATGCGATCTCTTAAAATTCCGGCAACATTGACCAGAATATCGATGCCACCAAAGTTATCAACGCAAGTATTGATAATCTTCTCCGCACTGTCCCAGTCTGCTACAGAATCCATGCTTGCGATTGCTTCTCCACCCGCAGCCTTGATTTCTGCAACTACTTCTTCAGCAGGCGTAGAAGATTGTTCATCTCCTCCCAAGGGTACTCCTACATCATTAACTACTACCTTGGCTCCTTCAGCAGCCAAAGCCAATGCCACGCCTTTTCCAATTCCACGTCCAGCACCAGTTACCACTGCGCTTTTGCCCTTTAACATTTCGCCCATTTAAAGACCTCCTTTTGATAGAATATTCTAACATAAAGCTATAATTGAGAGACTATACGTCGCATATTGTCATTTTGTCAAGCGATCTTAAAGATAATAGGGCTATCGGATAAAAAAGCAGGGAAGGATAAAAACCTGGCTAGTCTCTTATAGGTTTCAATATTAACATTCCTAATGGGGGAATATTAAGGTTGAGCAGGCAGGGTTGCCCGTGCCATGGGTGGTTGTCGGCCATAATTCCACCTTCAAGACCAATATTGGAACCACCATAGCAGGTTGCGTCCGAGTTGAGGATTTCGCGATAATATCCCGATAAAGGAGCTCCTATTCGATATTGCATCCTTGGCACAGAAGTGAAATTAAAGATAAAGAGCAAGATTTGATCAGGGTCATTGCCTCGTCGTATAAAGGAAATAATACTGGCATCCGTATCCCGAAAATCAATCCACTCAAAGCCTTTGGGATCAAAATCAAATTCATGCATTGCAGGCTCAGCAAGATAGACCTTATTTAAGTCCTTGACAAAATGTTGAAGTTTTTTATGGGGCTCATATTGCAGAAGATCCCACTGAAGGGCCTGATCATGATCCCATTCATGCCATTGGCCAAATTCGCCGCCCATAAAAAGTATCTTTTTCCCTGGTTCTCCATACATATAACCAAAAAGAAGCCGCAGATTGGCAAATTTTTGCCAATCATCCCCTGGCATCTTGGACAAAAGAGCGCCTTTGCCATGAACAACCTCGTCATGAGAGAGAGGCAATATAAAATTTTCATGAAAGGCGTAAAGCAGGGCAAAGGTAAGATTATCCATATGAAAACGACGATGTATCGAATCTTTGGACATGAAAGTCAGCATATCATGCATCCAGCCCATGTTCCATTTGAACATAAAACCAAGCCCTCCAAGATGCACAGGACTTGTAACGCCTGGCCAGGCAGTGGATTCTTCCGCAATCGTGATTGCCCCTGGGAAAGCCTTATAAACTTTAGAATTAAGGGTCTTGATAAATTCAATCGCTTCCAGATTTTCTCTTCCCCCATAACAATTGGGGATCCATTCCCCTTCCTTGCGTGAATAGTCAAGATAAATCATGGATGCCACGGCATCAATCCTCAGCCCATCTATGTGATATTTATCAAGCCAGAAGAGGGCATTTGCCACCAGGAAATTTTTGACTTCATTTCGTCCGTAATTAAAGATAAGTGTATCCCAATCCTGATGCAGACCCTGCCTGGGATCGGAATGTTCATATAGATGTGTTCCATCAAAGTATTCAAGTCCATGGGCATCTTTTGGAAAATGAGCAGGAACCCAGTCCAGGATAACCGTTAGGTCTGCCGCATGACAGCTGTCCACTAGATACATAAAATCATCGGGAGTTCCAAAACGGGATGTGGGCGCATAGAAACCTGTGACCTGATAACCCCATGAGGCATCAAAAGGATGTTCTGCCATAGGCATAAACTCAATGGCATTGAAACCCATCTCTTTAACATAGGCAATAAGTTCTTCAGCTGCTTCTCTGTAAGAAAGCCATCTGTTGCCTTGCTCGAAACGTCGTCGCCATGAGCCAAGGTGAACTTCATAGATGGCCATTGGCTGGCTTAAAGACTCCCTCTCTGCTCTCTCTTTCATCCAGTCATGATCTGTCCACTCAAAATTTCTCAAATCATAGGTAATAGAGGCTGATTTGGGGCGCTTTTCAAAGAAGAACGCATAGGGATCGGATTTTATCAGCAGGTCTCCTGTTTGTGTTCTGACCTCAAATTTGTATATTTGACCAGTGCCCAGATGAGGAATAAATAATTCCCAAATTCCGGAAGTTCCTCTATTTCGCATCTGATGACGAAGGCCATTCCATTGATTAAAATCACCAATTACGCTTACCCGACTGGCAGAAGGGGCCCAAACGGCAAAAAGAAAACCATTGATGCCCTGGTGTGTTAAAGGGTGGGCACCGAGTTTTTCATATATTTGATCATGGTCTCCTTGATTAAAAAGATGAAAATCGAATTCTGTTAAAATGGGGGTGAAGGAATAGCAGTCATAGAAGGTTGCCCTCTGGCTGTTTTTAAAATCTACTTGCAGACGATAGGGGAAAATCTCTTGCTTATCGGGCAAAAGTGCTTCAAAAAAACCATCTGGCAGCAGCATTTGTGCTGAGATTTTTTTATCAGGGTCAAGATCCAGAACAGACACTGCCTTGGCCCCCGGAATAAACGTACGCACAATTATGCCTTTTTCAGAACCGGATGGATGATGATGTGCCCCTAAAACATGAAAGGGGTCAGGTTCAACGCCTGTAATTATTTTTTTGATTTGATTGTCTATTCTGGTATTGGAGGTGTCTATCTTCTTTGATTGTATTATCATCTCTCTCTGAGGGATCAATTAGGGACAAAGACGAAATAACTTCCTCCTCGTCCCTTGAATTATATTAATTCATCAATGGACACTGATTTATTAGAGATTCTTATGCCCAGGTAACCAAACCCATGACAAAATGGTTTTCTAATCGTTCATGGCTTGGCATGATTCTTACAGTAAGGCCTAAATTTCCTGTATTATTACATGCAATATCTCCCTTAAAGGTATATATACCGTTATTATTTTCAACAACTTGTAATGTCTTTGTATTTCTTTCAGAAAAGTCTCCGTGTTGATCCAGGAGACCATAATAGGCTTCCACTGTGAGATCTTCAGGGACAAGGGTTTCCATTTTGATTTTGGTCTCAATTTTAAAAGTTTCTCCGACTGGTTTTTCCCTGGCATCATCAGAGGTTACTTCAAGGACCTCCAGCTTGTGCCAATTGGTCATCAGCTTTTGTCTCCAAATGGAGAGATCTTTTGCGCCGGAAAAATTATTGCGGCAAAGAGAGTTATAACGTCTTGAGCATGGCTGATAATAGCGGTTAACATATTCCTGTACCATTCTATGGGCATTGAAGATTGGCACCAGGTGTTTAAGCCCTGCCTTCATTTTTTCTACCCAGCCTCTGGGTATCCCATCGCGTCCATGTTGATAAAAAAGAGGGATGACCCGTTCTTCCAAAAGATTGTATAGTTCATGACTCTCAATATTATCCTGGGCCTCATGATCCTTGTATATTTCTCCATGGCCAATGGCCCATCCAAAGTCAGAATGGTAACCTTCATCCCACCATCCATCCAGAACACTTAAATTTAAGGATCCGTTAGCCAGTGCCTTCATTCCGCTGGTACCACAGGCCTCCAGGGGACGCCGGGGTGTATTGAGCCATATGTCTGTCCCGGAAACCAGGGCCTGGCCTACCGGGAAATTATAATCTTCCAGAAAGACGATCCGGCCTTGAAGTTGTCTTTCCCGTGTAAAATGAATGATATCTCTTATAAAGGCTTTCCCTTCATTATCCTGAGGATGGGCCTTTCCGGCAATAATAATTTGGACCGGATATTTGGGATGATTCAGTATTCGTTCCAGACGGTCAGGGTCACGGAAGAGTAAAGTTGCTCTTTTATACGTTGCAAAACGTCTGGCAAATCCAATAGTCAGGGCATCGGGAGTGAGGGTTTCACTGGCTACCTGGATTTCTCTGATTGAAGCTCCACGGTTTTTTAATTGACTAGCCAAATGTCTCCGTGTGAATCCTATCAGATGTTCCCTGCATCGTTCGTGGGTACGCCATAGCTCTGCATTGGGTATTTGTTCTATATGATCCCATACCTTTTTATTGTCCGGATCTTCCGCCCAGTCAGGCCCCAGGTAACGGTAAAGAAGGGCTTCCATCTCCTTGGATATCCAGGTAGGCACATGAATTCCATTAGTGATATAGTCTATAGGGACATCTTCAACTGGATGTTTGCGCCATACCTTCTGCCACATATTTTGTGATACTTTACCATGTAAGCGGCTGACCCCGTTGGTATGGGCTGAGAGACGTAAAGCAAGAGTGGTCATTCCAAAAGATTCGTCAGAGTCCTGCGGATCTAGACGTCCATAGCCTAGCAGCACCTTGAAATTTATACCTAATTCCTTGGCATATTCCTCAAAATAGGTTTGTACCATATGGGGATCAAAGGTGTCATTTCCAGCAGGGACCGGAGTATGAGTAGTAAAGACAGTGGTGGCCATGACAATCTCTCGTGCTTCGTCAAAAGAGAGGCCATTTTCTTTTCTTAAGATATTTATTCTTTCCAAAGCTGAGAAGGCGGAATGCCCCTCATTCATATGGATAACAGTCGGTTCGATGTTCAGGACTTTTAAGGCCCGGATTCCGCCGATACCCAGAATTATTTCCTGGCGAAGACGTAATTCCCGATCGCCTCCATATAACTGACCGGTTATTTCCCGAAATTCAGGGGGATTGGAGTCTATATTGGAATCAAGCATATATAGTGAGACTCGTCCCACAGAGATACGCCAGATCAGGATATCAACGGATTGTTCTTTTAGCCTTACAGATATGGTTAGAGGTTGACCCTCATCATCCTTCATAAGGGTCAGTGGCATGCTGGAAAAGTCATTTACAGGATAGGTCTCCATCTGCCAACCATCCGAGCTGAGGTATTGGCTAAAATAGCCGTCCTGATATAAAAGACCGATACCCACGAGAGGAACATTTAAATCACTGGCGGATTTAAGGTGATCCCCTGCCAGAATACCTAAGCCACCGGAATAAATTGGCAGGCATCCGACCAGACCAAATTCAGCCGAAAAATAGGCCACCTTGAACGGAACTCCATCACAGTATTCTATCGACTGGATGCGTGGTTGGGAAAGATAACGTTCGAGATCTTCCCCTACTCGTTCCAGTTGGGCAAGAAATCCCTGATCATGAGCTAGTTCGTCCAGCCTTTCCTGGCTGATTAGTCCCAGCATGAGGACAGGGTTATGGCCACAGGCATCCCATTGACCCGGATCCATGCGCTTAAAGAGGATCTGGATGTCACTTTTCCAGCTAAAGCACAGATTAAAGGCTAGGCGATTAAGGGTTTTAAGCCTGCTTGGAAGTTTGGGTACAACCCGATATTTGATTTTGGCCTTCATAATTATCCCTTCTTGATAATGATGTTATTTAAAAGACAAAATCCTCTTGTTTCCTAATCCTCTTGGTATTCGTTTTTAAAGTTTTCTTTGGTAACCACAGTAATCCCACGCGGAGTTACAGTGAAACGCTTTTGATCCTTTTTTGGATTATAGCCTATCTCCGTATGGTTAGGAATACGGGTGCCTTCAGTGATGATGGCTTTTTTGATACGACAATGACGTCCGACTATTACATTTTCCATGATAACCGATTCTTCAACCAAAGACCAGCTTCTGAGAAATACATTATACGAGATGACGCTATTTCGAACTTGGGCACCACTAATTATGGAGCCATGGGCGACCAGTGAA
>DAOWOF010000146.1 GCA_030642205.1 Desulfobacteraceae bacterium
AAAGACGTCTGAAAAAAGTTTTTCTTTAAATGATATGGAGAGATTACGACTTGCAAAAATTCTTATGCACGAGATGGATGTAAATATTCCAGGGATTGAAGTAATTCTGCAGATGCGGCAAAGCATGATTGATATGAGAAAACAGCTTGATGCTATTCTTGAAGATATGGCCCTTTATTTCAAGATTGCATTAAAAGACAAAAGGGAATAGCGAGCCCATACCTGGGAAAGTTATTTTCGTGCATAATTCACAGTGGGCAGCAATGGGTAGAAAGTCTTCCTGGTAAGAGAAACGAACTCAATCCCTTCGGATGTCCGAAAAATCACCACCCTTGTAAAGAAAATAGATCTGGACCGGATCCAGCTCAATATGGCGGTGCGTCCGCCGTCTGAGGATTTTGCAGCGGCCCGGCCCCTTCCAAGATAACGCATGGTGGAGCCCTCACCCGTTTGTTTCACCCAACCGCAGAGATTATTGCGGAGTTCAATACTATCCATATAAAAAGCATACAGGTCAATCAGGATTCAATCCTTTATATGTTGCGCCGTCGTTCATGCGCAGCGGAAGATATTTCTCCTCATATTTTGAGGCGGCAAAATAAAAAACAAAATGGTGACGAAAAAGAAATCAACAAAGCCACAGAAGCACTTGCTGACAGATTTCTGAAAATTAATAACATGAGGTTAGAATGCCCATGCAGTCCAAAAAAACATTTGCTTTAGTAAATTATGAGATATGCAATCCAATAAAATGTAACCCTGACAAAGGTATTTGTGCCGCAGTGCAGGCGTGTTCACATAAAGTTATAAAACAGATAGACGGAGTTTTTGAACCACCGATTATATTCCAGGATATGTGTATGGGATGCTGGGATTGTATTGAAGTCTGCCAATTAGATGCAATTCAAATAAAACATATTGGCAGTTAGTCTTACAGTCCTTATTATAGAAAAGAATCTCAAAAAAAGAGGTGAGATATTATGGACCAATCTATACAAGAAGCTTTCCCCAAACTTCCTGAAAGACTATCATAAATAAAAGGATATTAATCGTTATGAAAATAAAGGAAAAATTTACGGACGTTTACTCTCGCGGATCGGTTTTTTATTCAGTTATCAACTTTAAATAGCACCTTATAGAAAAAGTCTGGTATAATATTGAATTTAGTATATAAAGAGATTATTGTTTTTATTTGGAGGAATAAATGGAAGTTAAAGTCAATAGAAGCGCTTTTTTAAAAATAATTGCAAAACTGCAAAGTGTTACTGAAAAAAAAAGCAATATGCCTATTTTATCGACAATACTGCTTAAGGCCATTGATAATAGCCTCATAATAGCCGCTACAGATCTGGAAATAGGTATCAAAATAGAAATCACTGCCGATATTCTTCAAGAAGGCAGCATCACTATATCAGGCAAAAAGCTTTTGGAAATATTAAAGGAAAGCAAGCACCCTGAAGTACATATCAAAGAAAAAGAGAATAGCCGGGTTTTAATTACAAATGGAACAGCCCATTTTCATCTTGCCTGCCTGTCACCTGATGAGTTTCCTTTAATTATCGAGCCTGAAAATGTTAGCATGGCCGAAATTGATGGAGATACCTTAAGTGAAATGATTGAAAAAACCATTTATTCAATATCCAAAGAAGAAGATGGAACTAAACCTGGTGGAATATTTATTGAAAAAATAATGGATAATAATGGTTCCGCTAATCTTAGATTTGTAGCAACAGATGGTAATAGACTATCTATGGTTGACAAGAAAAATCCTACCATTGACTTATTAGAATTGGGTAGAGGAATTATCATTCCTAGAAAAGGTATGCTTGAATTATATAAAATAGCCTCTGAAGGGGGTCATATCAGGTTTGGCTTTAAGAAAAATAACTGTATTGTTAAAAAAAATAAATTATTCTTGCTCATCCGCCTGCTGGATGCTAAATTCCCCGATTATAATTCTATCTTACCCAAGGAAGATACACTATCGATTGTGATTAAAAAAGTTGAATTACTGGATGCTATGAAAAAAATGCTGATACTTAGCAATGATAATTATAGCGCTGTTAAAATAACTTTGGCAGATAATAAAATGCAATTGGTCTCTACTAATCCGGAGCTTGGAGAAGCACAGGAGATATTATATACAGATTACAGCGGGGATAATCTCGAAATAGTTTTTAACCCCCGGTTTTTCATTGATAGCCTACAAAAGATGGAAAGTGAGGATGTTAAATTAGAGTTTATTAATAGGGAAAACCCTTGTCTATTGACAGGTGATGGTGATGATGGTTTTTTTGGATTAATAATGCCTATGAGTTATAATAATGGAAGATGACAATAAAACATATTTAGCTTCTGATATAAAGGTTCTGGAGGGCCTTAAGGCTGTACGAAAAAGACCTTCGATGTATATCGGCAACACCTCTTTTGAGGGACTTCACCATCTAGTTTATGAAGTTGTAGACAACAGTATTGATGAAGCTCTGGCTGGTTTTTGCTCAAGTATTGATATCCAGATTTTAAGTGATGACAGTGTTATTATCAGGGATAATGGACGCGGTATTCCTGTGGATATGCATAAAACAGAAAAAATACCCGCGCTGGAAGTGGTCATGACCAAGCTCCATGCGGGAGGAAAATTTGATAACAAAGCCTATAAAGTATCTGGTGGATTGCATGGAGTTGGAGTATCGGTAGTAAATGCCCTCTCTGAATATATGGAAGTAGAGGTATACAGAAATGATACAATATATTTTCAAAGATATGAGCGGGGAGAGACCAAAACGGAATTAAAGGTCAAAGGCGAAACCAAAAGAAGAGGAACAAGAGTCCATTTTTTACCAGATAAACAGATATTTGAGACCAATATTTTTGATTTTGACACTTTAACTAAAAGGATGCGGGAACTTTCTTTTTTAACAAAAGGTGTGCGGATTAAAATATTTGATGAGCGTACGGGCAAGAAAAAAGATTTTCTTTATGAAGGAGGAATAATATCATTTGTTGAGTATTTAAATCAAAATAAGGACGTTCTTCACAAAAAGCCTATTTATATTTCTGATAAAAAAAATGATGTCTTCACAGAGGTTTCCTTTCAATATAATAATTCCTATAAAGAAAATGTCTCTACCTTTGCCAATAATATTAATACCAGGGAAGGAGGCGCTCATCTCAGCGGTTTTAAATCCGCCTTAACCAGAAATATTAATCTTTACCTCCAGAATTCACCTTTGGCCAAACAGTTTAAACAAAAATTATCCGGTGATGATGTTCGGGAAGGTCTGACTGCGATTATCAGTGTTAAACTTCCTGATCCGCAGTTTGAAGGCCAAACAAAAACAAAACTAGGCAATAGCGAAATAAAAGGCATGGTTGAGACAGTAGTCTATGATGGTCTAAGCACCTTTTTTGAAGAAAATCCTGTTGTAATTAAGTCAATTCTATCAAAAGTGATAGATGCGGCCCGTGCCAGAGA
Organism: Desulfobacteraceae bacterium; assembly: GCA_030642205.1. GTDB lineage: Bacteria > Desulfobacterota > DSM-4660 > Desulfatiglandales > Desulfatiglandaceae > DAOWOF01. Next base: position 3,476 of record DAOWOF010000146.1, read on the forward strand.
AGCTGCCAGAAGAGCCAAGGAACTGGCTCGTCGAAAAGGCGTTTTGTTGGATCACTCTCTTCCCGGAAAGCTTGCTGACTGCCAGGAAAAAGATCCAAGTAAAAGCGAGATATTTATAGTGGAAGGAGACTCGGCTGGTGGATCTGCCAAACAGGGACGAAATAGAAGAGATCAGGCAATTTTACCTCTAAGGGGTAAAATCCTTAATGTGGAAAAAGCAAGATTTGATAAGATGTTAGCCAGTGAAGAGATCAGGACACTTATTGTTGCTTTGGGAACGGGTATTGGGGATGAAGACTATGACATAAACACCTTGAGGTACCATAAAGTTATAATTATGACAGATGCTGATGTAGATGGCGCTCATATCAGGACTCTTCTTTTGACCTTTTTTTTCAGGCAGATGCAGGATTTGATAGAAAATGGTTATCTATATGTGGCTCAACCCCCCCTCTATCGTATCAAAGAAGGGAAAAAAGAGACTTATATAAAGGATGAAGATAGTTTTAATTATTTTCTCTTAAATAAGATTTCTCAAAATGAGAAAGTAATACTTGAAGATGACAATGAAATTACAGGCCAGCGTCTGACCAAACTTCTGAATGGCATTATCAAATTTTACAATAATCTTAATAAACTTGCCAAAAAAGGTTATAGTCCCAGATTTATTGAATATCTGGTCCTGACAGGGATACCTGATAAAAAACTTTTTAAAGACAAAGATTTCATGCAAATGATTACATCCAAACTGCAAGAGAATGGTTTTGAAGTGGAAGATATGCATTTAAATGACGAGGATGGCTTTTACGAATTTGAAGTGCGAGACACTAATAATAGTGGAATACGATTTGATGTTAATTGGGAGTTCCTTACTTCTCCTGAATTAAAATATTTGATGGAACTATCCCATGAAATCAAAATTTTAAAGAACAAAGACTTTTTTTTATCAGAGAACGGAAAGAAAATAAAGATAGATTCTCCTCAACTACTGTTAAACACTCTCCTGGAGAAAGCTAAAAAAGGGATTTCAATACAAAGGTATAAGGGCTTAGGTGAAATGAATCCTGATCAACTTTGGAAGACTACAATGGATCCGGAGAAACGAACTCTGCTTAAGGTTACAGTGGGGGACTTAGTTGAAGCTGATATGATTTTTAATATTCTTATGGGTGATAAGGTTGAACCAAGAAGGGAATTTATTCAAAACAATGCCTTGGAAGTAACAGACTTGGACATATAATAATAATTTTTCAATAAGTCTGAGCAATGTAGCCTGACTCAGAAATTGAGAAATCACTCTGCAAAAAAGGCTAAAGGATAGAAACCTTTGGCCTTTTTGCTGATATTGGAGAGAAGAATGACAAATGAGATAAATTCTCAGACAGTTAACATTGAAGATGAGATGAAAAAATCTTATCTTGAATATTCCATGAGTGTGATTGTGGGAAGGGCTTTGCCTGATATAAGAGATGGATTAAAGCCTGTCCACAGACGTATTTTGTACGGCATGTATGACCTTAAAAATTATTTCAACCGACCGTACAAAAAATCTGCCCGGTTGGTTGGCGATGTAATTGGAAAATATCATCCCCATGGAGATTCAGCTGTTTATGATACTATAGTTAGAATGGCCCAGGATTTTTCACTAAGATATCCATTAATTAATGGTCAGGGTAATTTTGGATCCGTTGATGGCGATCCAGCGGCAGCCATGCGTTATACTGAAGTAAGGATGACTCGCATAGCTCAAGATTTTTTATTGGATATTGATAGAGAAACTGTCGATGTTTCTCCTAATTATGATGATTCTCTAACTGAACCTAATATTCTTCCTACCACCATACCAAATCTTTTAATAAACGGTTCTTCCGGCATAGCAGTTGGGATGGCAACAAATATCCCTCCCCACAACCTTACTGAAGTGTGTGACGCGATAATTTATTTAATTAACAATCCCGAGGCAAATATCAATGATTTGTGTAAAATTATAACTGGTCCTGATTTTCCTACCTATGGCTTTATATTAGGCAAGCAGGGAATTACCGATGCTTATAATACCGGTCGCGGTATTATAAAAATCAGGGCCAGAGGTTTTGTGGAAAAGATTGGTAAAAACAGGGAAAGAGTCATTGTCTCTGAAATACCATATCAGGTTAATAAAACAAAATTATTAGAAAAAATTGCCGCACTTGTAAGAGAAAAAAAGGTCGAAGATATATCCGATATTCGGGATGAATCAGATCGTGAAGGCATGCGTATAGTTGTCGAAATCAAAAGAGATGGAAATGGCTTGGTTGTTCTTAATCGCTTATATAAATTCACTCAGATGGAAGTCTCGTTTGGTATTATCTTTTTGGCTATAGTCAATGGCAGACCCCAGATATTAAACCTTAAAGAAATACTAAACCATTTTATTTCTCATAGAAGAGAAATTATTACCAGAAGAACCGTTTTTGATCTTAAGAAATCAGAAGAAAAAGCCCATTTACTTGAAGGCTTAAAAAAAGCCCTGGATTTTTTGGATGATGTAATTGAATTGATAAGATCATCATCCCGCCCTAAAGATGCTAAAACACAGCTTATGTATGAGCTAGAGCTGTCTGAAATTCAAGCTCAAGCGATTCTTGATATGCGGTTGCACCGCCTGACTGGTTTGGAAAGAGAGAAGATCATAGCTGAATATAATCAAATCATAAAAGACATCTCTCGATTCAAGGAAATCCTTAATAGCAAGGATAT
>DAOWOF010000104.1 GCA_030642205.1 Desulfobacteraceae bacterium
TAATGATCCTGATATTGATGATGATATGTGGCTGTATTTACCTCAGTTCAGAAGGGTGAGAAGGATGGCCACTTCCCAGCATCAGGATCGGCTGCCTGGAGGTGTGGATTGGACCTACGATAATACTGAAGGCTTTGAAGGGCATGTGGGCCGTTTTAATTATACTTATATGGGAAAAAAAGAACTTTTAATCCCTGTTATTGGTCATAGTCACTGCTATTTCAATCCGGATGGAATGATGAATGGTATGGATCAATATTATCAAAGACGAAATACATATGTGCTTAAAATAAGTTATAAAGAGCCAATTATTATGACGGATATTATCCTTTACCTGGATCCACTTTTATATTCAGCGTGCTACTCCATTGATATGGATCTAAAGGGCAGGATATGGCTCGTTCAATTAGTTACTCAAGGAAGGAATAAAGATTGGTTTTATACTATGTACGATGACTTTGTAATTGATATTCTGGAACGACATGGAACAAGAGCTCTTTTTGCTTTTTCGGGATCAGTTGGGTACAAGGTGAATGACCTGAGTATGACAAACCTAAAAAAAATATATTTGTCACGTTGAGGAAATCAAGAACACTGCTCTTTAATAATGCCGGAATGAAAACTCCTGATTCACCCAATTTCTGTGTCAGTCTCAAATTTTAATCCTCAAAATAATTAATGTATTCCTGAGGTTAAAATTTTTGCCTTTCTTGGGCCTGGAAATTTTTTTTAGTTTTCGTTCAGGCATTAAATAGGCAGTTTACACTTTAATCTCTGGATCGTAGACAAAAGCTTACCTCCAGCATGGGCGGGGGGCCAGTTTCAATGTAAATAGTTTATATAATCAAATATCATTTTCGAAAAGTGCAAACTACTTTTTATGGTTTATGAAGAATGCCAAATAACTCACCGTTTTTGCATTCCTGCTTCAGGCCATCTTTAGCCGCTTCTCATTCACAAAATATTCAAATTAGCTCTGCTGGTCCTGCTATTTTGGAATCCGCATTTACCTGTTCAAACGGATCTACTAAATCTGACCTGAATCATGACACAAATCCCAATGACTTATTTATTTCCATTCTATAAAATATGTGGGTAGCATATGAACAAAAACTTTTGCGTTCTGGGCAGGTCTTTACAAATTTATCAGATCTTATTTGAGTTCATGAAAGGTAAAAAAAATTATTATGATCGATTTCATGAAAGAATGGTTTTTGGATTCGCATAATCAGATTCTTTTATTGGGCATTATCATCGCCTTTGGAACAGGCATTATATGTGGCAGATGGCTCAGATTTACAAAAGGTATTAAGGAAGAAAAAACTGTCAGCAAAGGGGACTCTGCTTTTTTTCGGGGATTTCGATATATTCTGTCCAATGATTCAGACCATGCCATTGAAGAATTTACAAAATCGGTTCAGGTGAATTCGGATACTATTGAAACCTATATGGCCCTTGGAAATCTATATCGTTCCCGTGGGGATATAGAAAGAGCTGTCCGGATCCGCCAGAGTATAATAATGAGGCCAAATATCTCTGAAAAAATCAGGCTTAGGGTCCTTTTCGATTTAGGTATTGATTATAGCAAAGCCGGGGTATTGAACAGGGCGCTAAAAACCTTTCTCAAAGTATTAGAAAAGGACCCTTCCAATGTGGCCGCAATGCAGGAGATGGAAAAAATATATGAAGAACTTAAGGATTGGGAAAAGGCCTATGCATCAAGGCTAGGATTAACTCAGCATATTAAAGGAGATCATCAACATATTTTAGCCCATTATCTGGTAGAAAGCGGCAAAATTTCACAGCAAGACAGAGAATATGCCAAGGCCATAAACCAATATAAGAAAGCTATTTCAATCCATAAAGGGTGTGTAGATGCCTACCTGCATCTTGGAGATCTATATTTTGAAAATACTGATTATAAAAAAGCAGTCTCCACCTGGAAAAAAATTGCATATGTGGCCCCCTATTTTACTTTTCTGGTATACGGACGATTAGAAGGCGCTTATTTAAAAATGGGAAATCTTAAAGCAATAGAAGTGTTTTTTAAAGAATCCGCCAAATCAAATGCCGATGCCCATACATATTTGGCCCTGGCTCGTTACCTATATAACAAGGATGATACTAAAGACGCACTTGATCAACTTGACAAGGCCATTCAATGCTCGCCATCATTCTGGGAGGCCAGAGTTTTTAAAGGGAAAATTATCTTAAACCATGATATGCATCAGAATGCCTTATCGGAATATCAGGAAATTATTGATCATCTTGATATTCCATATCTCAGATTTCAATGTAATCAGTGCGGATTTGAGACTAAAGATTTAAAATGGAAGTGCCCGCAGTGCAAGGCATGGGATACAATCTATTTGATAGAACCCCCTGTTTCCTGCCTCTCTGCCTCCAATCAAGATAAAAATGGGAAGATAGCTTTGCCCATGAATAGACGGACAGAATAATATGACTCAATTATCTCCAATGTTAAAACAATTCATGGGTATCAAGGAGGAATATCCGGATGCTATTTTGTTCTTCAGGATGGGCGATTTTTATGAGATGTTTTTTGATGACGCCATAATTGCCTCACGTATCCTGGATATTGCTCTTACTGCTCGAGGCTCCTATAATGGAGAGAAAGTTCCAATGTGTGGAGTTCCACATCATTCTTCTAAACCATACCTTGCCAAGCTGGTAAAGAGTGGTAATAAAGTAGCAATATGTGAGCAAACAGAAGACCCGAAACTAAGCAAAGGCATTGTTAAAAGAGAAGTCGTCCGTTTGGTTACTCCAGGCTCAATTACAGATGAAGGAAATCTTGATCAAAAAAGTAATATCTATATAGCCGCCATATCAGAAGGAGAAAGAAAATATGGTTTGGCACATGTAGATCTATCCACAGGAGAATTTAGGGTCACTGAAATTGGCACCCGGAATGAACTCCTGGATGAATTAAGGAGAATTAATCCTGCTGAGCTTTTACTCCCAAAAGAATCATGGAAAATCAGTCTCAAGGAGTTTTCCGATATCTTTATGGAAGTCATAGACAGGGATGCTTTTGATCCCACGGAAGCAGATGCCTTTCTTAAAGACCAACTAGGGGTTAGATCCCTGGATGGTTTTGGATGTCAGAACATGCCTAAAGGTATTATTGCCGCAGGGACACTGCTTTATTACCTTGTCAAGACTCAAAAAGAAACCCCCAGACATATAAAGGAAATACGAACTTACCAGTTAGGTGACTTCATGTTTTTAGATGAGTCGACTTGTGCGCATCTGGAACTGATAAAAACCATGCGCCGACAATCTGTTAAAGGAAGTCTATTTCATGCTCTTGATCGTACGGTAACTCCTATGGGCAGCCGCCTTTTAAAAAAATGGCTGCTGTATCCACTTATAAATCCTGAAGATATCCGTAAACGATTGAATGCTGTTTCTATTTTGAAAGATGATTCTATTTTAAGAGAAGAAATTTCAACCCAATTGCAGGGGATTTATGATATAGAGAGATTGAATGGGCGAATATCACTTGCCAGTGCTAATGCCAGGGATCTTTTGGCCTTGAAAACGTCCCTTATGAGATTACCCCTTATTAAAACCAGATTAAACCAATCGGCCAGCCCGCGCCTGATAGAAATTAGTGCTCAATTAGATACTCTTCAGGATATTACCCAATTAATAGAAGAGACTATCAATGATGATCCTCCTGTTTCCATAAAAGATGGAAGAATTATAAAAGACGGGTATGATACTGAACTTGATCACCTCATCTCCTTAAGCCGTAATGGCAAGGAATGGATGGCTGAATTCGCAGTACTTGAGCAAAAACGCGCCGGAATACCAAAGCTTAAGATTGGTTTTAACAAGATCTACGGATATTATATTGAAATTTCAAAATCCAATTTACATCTTGTTCCTGATGATTACATTCGCAAGCAGACACTTGTAAATGGAGAGCGTTTTTTTACGGCATCTTTAAAGGAGATGGAAGAACAAATATTGGGCGCTGAAGAAAAACGGGTACAATTGGAATACCAGCTTTTTGAACAAGTAATAGAAAAAATTTCTTGCGAAAATCAAAGGATCAAACAAGCAGGCGAACTCATAGCCCAGGTTGATGTTTTTCTCGGATTGGCGGAGATTGCTGAATTAAACAATTACATATGTCCGGATGTCAATGATGATAATGTAATAGATATTATTGATGGTCGTCACCCGGTCATTGAGCAAACAGTTAATTCTGAAGATTTTGTACCTAATGATATCCATCTTGACTCAGATGCACAGCAACTTCTGATAATTACTGGTCCAAACATGGCAGGAAAATCAACTATCCTACGCCAGACTGCCCTCTCTGTTTTAATGGCTCAAATGGGCGCTTTTGTTCCAGCCTCAAAGGCCGTAATAGGGGTAGTTGATCGAATCTTTACCAGGGTAGGAGCCTCTGATGACCTTGCCCGCGGCCAAAGTACATTTATGGTTGAGATGAATGAAACCGCTAATATACTGCACAACGCAACTCCTAAAAGTTTGGTTATTTTAGATGAAATTGGACGGGGGACCAGCACCTATGATGGATTAAGTATCGCATGGTCTGTTGCAGAGGAATTACATGACAGGGATAAAAAGGGAATTCGAACTCTCTTTGCAACCCATTACCATGAATTGACGGAATTAATCCGAACAAAAAAGAGAGTTAAAAATTATAATATTGCGGTTCGTGAATGGAATAATCAAATAATTTTCTTACGAAAACTAGTTCCTGGTGGATCAAACAGGAGCTATGGCATTCAAGTGGCTCAGATTGCCGGATTACCTGAGAAGGTTATCCTAAGAGCACAGAATATATTGAAAAAGCTGGAAGAATCCGGTTTTGATAACAGCCACAAATCATCCGATTTGCAAAACCCATTTAAAAAGGATGAACAAGAACCGGTTCAGCTCAGCCTTTTTCATCCCATGGATGATAAATTGAAAAAATGGATTTGTGGTCTGGATATTGCGACAATGACTCCTTTAGAGGCATTAATAGAGTTGAATCAGATTAAAGAATATGCTACTAGCAGCAATAAATGAAGACATAATAAAATATATTACAGGTTTTCAAATAATTAATTTCGCAAGGCCAGAGAGAGGATACCGACCGATAATGCAGTAAAATTATTTATGGACAACTCCTTAGCTGAAGTCCTATATCAATTGCTTTGCCATTATCTTTCATAACTGGACATATTCATTGAATCTCTACTGAAAACGTTATACTTTGTATTTAAATTTTGTTTATGATGTCAAAAAATTGACTCTGAGACACATGGACAGGAATTAGCATACCTAATAAGAATGAAAACAACTCATATATTTATCCTATTCATAATTTTCTTTTCCATAATAACACCTTGTTTCGAGGCACAATGTAAATCATCCAATAACAGGCCTGTAACACTCCTTAAAAAGGCCAATCAGTCCCGCATTAATCTTTATAACTCTTCAAAAAAGATAAAATTCAGACATCATTGGATGAAGTGTAACCGCCTTTATAAACGAATCTACACCCATTATCCAAAGACCAATGAGGCAGTCTGGGCAATGTATCATTCAGCCAGGCTATTTACCAGACTCTATACTTTTTCCAATAAAACAAAAGACCTGGATACTGCTATCCAACTTTTTAAAAGATTGCAGAAGAACTATAAAACCCACTCCCTTGCAGATGATGCCTTGTATAGAATCGGAGAGATCTATTATAAATATAAAAAGGATCCGGCCCAGGCCTATTTAGAATTAATAAAACTAGACCGTCAATTTCCATCCGGTGATATGCGGGCCAAGGCAAAAAAGATGAAGGATACATTAAGTATTCTTCTGAGAAAAAAGAATAATAAACAAAAGAAACTTGCCGATCAAAAAAAAACGGGGTTAATAAAAGTCCGAAAATTAAGGCATTGGTCAACCTCAAATTATACGAGAGTCGTAATCGATCTGGATGGACCGATCAAATATGATTTTCATGTCTTAAAGGCCGATAAAAATCATAAAAAACCGCAAAGGCTATATCTGGATCTTAAGCATACCGTTATTACTTCTCAGGCAAAAAAAGAAATAATTATCAAGGATGGGCTCCTGCAAAGGGCCAGGGCAGGACAATATAATAAGAATACAGTGCGTGTAGTACTGGATATGGATAGAATTGGAGAATGGACCCCATTTCATCTTTATGAACCCTTCAGGATTGTGGTTGATGTAAAAAAGATTACTAAAAAAAGTGACAAAAACAAGAGAACTTACATTAAGCCCAAGTCTCCCGTAGATTTTAAGAGAAACGCAAACTCAGACCAGAAACAAAACATATCATTACGCCAGTTATTTGGACTAAAGGTAGAACGGATTGTAATTGATCCGGGTCACGGCGGAAAAGATCCTGGTTGCTCCATCAAAAATGGTCGTTTTAAAGAAAAAGATATTGTCCTGAATCTGGCAAAGGCCTTAAAAAAGAAGATTGAGAAGGAAACAAAATGCAAGGTGTTTTTAACAAGGAACAAGGATGTCTATCTCTCATTGGAAAAAAGGACGGCTATCGCCAATATCAAGAAAGCCGATCTTTTTATTTCTTTACATGTAAATGCTCATACTAATAAAAGGGTCTCAGGCATAGAGACATATTTCCTTGATATGGCCGTGGATGAGAGGTCTGTATGGGTGGCAGCCCGAGAAAATGCTATCTCAGGAAAAACCTTAAGCGGCCTAAGAAACATTATCAATGACCTTGTTTTGAATAATAAATTTTATGAATCAAGCCAGTTGGCACATGCAGTCCAGGAAGGCATGATTTCTCAAATAAAAATAAATCATCGAAACATTAAGGATCTGGGCGTTAAACAGGCCCCATTTTATGTCTTGATTGGCGCCCAAATGCCATCTATACTTGTTGAAATTGGTTTTTTGACCAACTCAACAGAGATGAAAAGACTGGTCAATAAAAAATATCAGGCTAGACTCATTAAAGGGATTTGCAAAGGAATTAAAGAATATGTAGAATGTAATAATCAGGATTTTATAGGAGGATAATCATACACGTTAAATTATTAAGGGCATATCTTTAGATATATAACTAATATTCTCTGGAAAATATGATCAATGTATAATAATACCCAGGTAAAAAAACCGATACAAGTCTTGGAAATAAAAGGAGGTCTGGTTCCTATTACAATTCTTAATCCCATAAGTGGGGACCTGAATAGAATAGCTTATGAATTAAGCCATAAAATCGACCAGGCCCCTGCTTTTTTTCGTAATGTGCCAGTAATAATTGACCTTAAGGAATTATCAGAGACAGTTAATATCCTTGATCTTGTTAAAATAATTAGATCAAAAGGGATGATTCCGGTAGGAGCCAAGGGTGGGAATAAGATTCAGCAGAAATCTGCTTTGGCCGCGGGTTTAGGTATCTTTCCAAAAGGCAAGGCACTTGAACCCGGTCAGGACAGGAAGGAAGCAATCCCTGAAAGGCCGATAAAGACCCCTAATACAACCAAAAGGACTAAAATCATTTCACATCCTGTACGCTCAGGTCAACAGGTTTATTCTCCAGGAGACATTATTATCCTGTCAGCAGTAAGCGCTGGAGCAGAGATTATGGCTGAAGGCTGTATTCATGTCTATGGGGCATTGCGCGGGCGGGCTTTAGCCGGGGGTGAAAACGATAAAACTGCACGTATTTTCTGCCAAAGTCTCGAGGCTGAACTCGTATCGATTGCCGGGAATTATAAAGTATTCGAAGATTCAATTA
>DAOWOF010000040.1 GCA_030642205.1 Desulfobacteraceae bacterium
CAATATCGCGCTCAGATTTAGATTGGATTGAGCTGACTGGACAAGGCCGCAGGCGTAGTTACGCTGCGTTGAGGACATCCTCTTTTTTGGAACAAAACAGATGATGGGCTCGTAAAAAATTCATCAATAAGTCTAAGGGTGGAAAATCCTGGTCTGGGAATGGAACCATCTAAAACGAATTCAAATGATAGGAAGCAACTTTTTACTCGGTTATCAATAGATAGATCAAGCAATAAAAATACACATCGTTTATTTTGGGGGAAAAAATGTTAAACCACGGAGAATCTACTTTACTTCATCACTTAAAGTCTGTCAAGGAAGGTAAACGTCGATTTGAAAACGCCTTCGAGGGAGTAGCAAGGATGATCCTTGAAGACGACATCTCCAAGGTAGTAGTAAAGGGCAAGAGCACCTATGATTTCAAGATTTTCAATACCGGCAATAAACATATTATCGGGATGTATAACGAGATCAACAGCTTTGTTTCCTTTGTCAAGGATGCTGCTGAGGGAGGCTCGTCCAAGGAGATGGCTTATGTCCTGGTTGGTGAACCTGGTAATGGGAAGACTTTTTTTGTGGAATTTCTATGTGCCCTATATAGATCTTTTATGGCAAAACCACAAAACAGAAAATATTCATTCAGGTTTAAAGATTTATCTCATTTTGGAAATTATGGCAAGATCAATACCATTGAATCCCAGACTTATGAAGATCCTATGATCCTTGCCATGAACCTGTTTGAAGATATTGATCAGAACAAAACCTTTCTTGGCAAAGAAATAGGCTTTTCAGATAAAAAGATCGAGGAGCTATATGAAAATTACCGTCCCCTTGGGGCATGCAGCGCTTATATCTGGTATAATCTCAAGGAGAAAAAAGACAGTGATCTCGCTGAAATATTAAAACATATTGATATTTTTCCTGTGCCTTTGATAGAGAGCTTAGGCACTTTGACAGGAAAATATCCAGCAAAAGACAAGATAACATCCTCAGCGGTAGACCTTCTGGGCGAGGAATCAATTCAGCGCATCCTTCATATAACAGATACTAACAACCCCTATCGTTTTGATTTGCGAAGAGGGGCCCTGGCACGAGTTGCAGGTGGCGGTATCCATTTTGCCGATGAAATATTTAAAAATAAAAAGGATTTGGTTCAGGTTTATCTTGGGGTCATCCAGAATCGAAATGTTGAGATGGACGGTTTCAAATGGCCTATTGACACTTTGATAATTGCTACCAGCAATAACTCTGAATTTAATCGTTTTCTGGCTGAAAAAGAAGAGGCCCCGATAGTAGATAGATGCCGGATCTGTTACGTTTCCCACAATACCGACTATAAACTTCAGGAACAACTTACAGCCTATGCCATTGGTAAAGGTGCAAAAACAACGATAAATGATAAAAAGCTACATCAGGATCCAAACCTGAATTATGCTGCCTCAGTTGCAGTGGTACTTACCCGGCTCCCTCGCTCGGAAAAACTTGCTCCCGTGGAGGCAATGAAACTGGCTGCTGGCGAAGTCGCAGGAGAAAAGAGCATCAAGACCCTTGTGGAAGTAATAGATACCCTTAATCAAGACCCTGACATTACCAAACGCTTTGGTCAAAAAGGCTTGGGGCAAAGGAACCTGGGAAGGGCAATGCAGTTAATGCTGGAAAGTTCGGATACCAATGAAGGCCGTTGCATGTTTGCCTTTGATATCTTCAAGGCCATTGAACGAGTAACGCTGGACTATGTCACAGAACCCAATTACAGATCAAAATACCTGGAAGATCTGAAAACAGCCAAAGGCTTATACCGTGAAAAAATAATGACAGAGATGTTTAATGCCTATATGGATGAACCTTATGCCATACGTAAAGATGTTATGAACTATGTAAACATGATTATTGGGATTGACGCAGAAAATCTGGCTCCTGACATGATGTGGAAGTATAAAGATCCACAAACAGGAGAGCTAAAAGCAATGAGAGTTGATGAGCGCTATATCAAAAGTGTAGAAGAAGGGCTCGGACTAAAGACCAGGGAACAGGTGGAATCATTTCGGACTTCAATTCGAAAGATATATGGGCAAAAAATCTCCATTGATCCCAATTATGACTTTATGGATAACCTGGAACTGGTCAAGGCTGTTACCGATGTCAGGCTCAAATCCGATATCGCAGGTTCAGGAAGTTTGATAGGGGCACTGGCAAATCGCACTAACGAGGAAAACCAGAAATTATATGATCGAATGATTGATACCATGTTAAACAAGCTTCATTACTGTAAAACATGTGCTCAAAAAACAATCGAATATTTTTGCACTCAGGAAGATGAAAAATAAAAACATCTATCAAGATTACGATTGTTCCGTGTTTCAGGCCATGAATGCATCCAATAGGGGGCATATCACTCAAATCCGTTCTCTGGATGATCTTCTTGAACGTGATAAACAACGGGAAGAAGACGGTTTTCCACGAAAGATCAGGGTCGGACGTCTGGTTAAACCAGGACGAGGAGGTAAGGATAAGGTCGTAGTTATTCCCACGACTGTGGAAGAAAAGTTTATTCATGACCCCTCTTTACAACCTCATCAAGAGGATCCATCGCAAGGAGGCTCAGGTGAAGGAGAAGAGGGAGAAGTCATCGGTGAACAGCCTGTGCATGCCCCTGACGGGGAAGGATCAGGTTCGGGCCAGGGGGAAGATACTCCACATGAAATAGAGTCCAATGCCTATGACCTGGGCAAAATACTCTCGGAGCAATTTGAACTTCCTAATCTAAAAAACAAGGGTAAAAAACGTGCTCTTAAACGTTATACATATGATATGACCGACAGGCAGCAGGGTTTTGGTCAGTTTCTTGATAAAAAGGCCACCTTGCGAAAAATTGTGGAAACTAACATTAGCCTGGACAATATCCCTGATATTAACAATATCGATCCTTCCGAATTTTTAATATCCCCCAAAGATAAAGTATATCGAATCCTCTCCAGGGAAAAGGATTTTGAGTCCCAGGCCATGATATTTTTTGTACGGGATTATTCAGGCTCCATGGCTGGCAAGCCTACAGAGACAGTTGTATCCCAGCATGTATTGATCTACAGCTGGCTGCTATATCAGTATGATAAACAAGTGGAATCACGTTTTATTCTGCATGATACCGAGGCCAGGGAGGTTCCGGATTTCTATACCTACTATAATTCCAGGGTCGCCGGTGGCACAAGGGTGGCCTCTGGTTACAAGATGGTCAATGAGATAGTTGAAAAGGAAAACCTGATACCAGACTACAATATATACATCTTCCATGGCACTGATGGAGATGACTGGGACTCCGATGGGGTAGATGCGCTAGTAGAAATCAGAAAAATGCTTGTCTATGCCAGCCGGATAGGAATTACTATTTCTGCAAATGCCTATGCTTATAATCGAAAAAGTGAAGTTGAAAAATACATAGAGAGGTCAGGGCTTTTGAAAAGAAGAGCCGATCTGTTACGCCTTAATATAATTCCGGAAAATGCGGATGAAGCAATGCTTATTAAAGGGATTAAAAAATTGATTAGTCAATAAATTGACGCAACTACCCTGAAAAAAATGGAACTAATAGATCAGCATACAAAAAAAATAATGGAAGGCTGTAAAGCAAGGGCCAGAGATGCCGGCCTGAGCTTCCAGGATGAAACACTGGAATATATTGTAACTAACAGGGATTTACTCGAATTATCGCCCAAGATGATGATCCCCACTCTTTATGATTACTGGGTTCATGATGTGGAGGTGCTAAAAGAAAAGGGCAAGTATGAACTCTACCCCAGCAACCCTTACGAAACAGTAATCAATACCCGTCCTGCCATTTCTTTTTATAATGATAATAATCCTGACTGGCTCAATGTCATGATTTTTTATCACGTACTGGCACACATCGATTTTTTTCAGAATAACCTCTTTTTCGAACATACATGGAATTATGATTTCAATGCTCAGGCACTTTCAGATAAAAGGGTTATTTCCAAACTCAGGGCAGAAAAAGGAAGGTGGGTCGACTATATTATCGAGTTCACCCGGGGCATTGACAACATAGTAGGATTCTATGACGAACTTTCGGATGTCAACCAGCCGCAAGCAACAAAGGATGCAAAGCTCCTCGATTTTTATTTTGACATATTTTTGCAAAAAATAAAGAAAGTAAAGACACATGAATATATCAAGGAAATCGAACGTTATAATGAATCTTTCAAACAGGATAGCAGTAATCAAAAGGCATTTTTTTCCCGGATTAACAAACAATATCCCGAATTTGAGGCTCTCTATAAAAAGCACATTGATCGCGATTCAAGCCACAAAATGGACATAATCCAATATATTCTAAAACACTCCCCCTTCCTTAATAAAGATGAAAACAACTGGATGAGGACTGTAATTGAGATTGTACGAAATACATCACTTTTTTTTCAACCACAGATCCGCACCAAAATAATGAATGAAGGTTGGGCCAGTTTCTGGCATGAGACCCTCTTTTTGGAAGACGACCGGATTGAGGGGCATGAGGTTGATTTTGCCAAGGTTCACGCCTTTGTCACATCCATGCCTCGAGTAGGCTTAAACCCTTATTCTCTTGGTATGCGCCTTTTTAGTTATATCAAGGAGATGGTAGATAAAGGTAAATATTCCCTGGAATTCCGCAAAATTAATAATAAAGAACAACGCAGTAAATTTAATAGCTCCACGAATAAAGGCAAGGACTTTATATTTAAAATACGTAAAGATTTTTCTGATTCCTCATTTATTAATACCTTTGTGGACCAGGATTTCGTTTCTCTTCATAAATTGTTCGTGGCAGGAAAAAGATTAAATAAAGACAGGGGAGTGTGGGAATATTATGTCAAAAGTCGAAAGACCGAAGACTATCGCGATATGTTGATAAACACGCTCTATCATCCTCCTTATATAAAAGTCGATCAGGATAAAACTGATGATAGCAACCTGTATCTGAACCATTATTTTGAAGGCAAACCTTTAGTAAACGAATTTATTTCAAATACCATGTTGGGGATTGAGTACCTTTGGGGTGGACCGGTACAGCTTGAGACCAGTGAGTTAGAATCCGCTCCCTCTTCAAATGAGAACCAGTTCGCTATGAATTATTGGGACCCAATCATAGAAGAAGATGAAAAATCCGAACTGGTGTGGCGGCGCATATTATACAAAATGGACAAGAAAAAATTAAACCGAAAAATCCTGGATTAATCTTACAGGTTTTCAGATAATTAATTTCACAAGGCCAGAGGAAGGAATCAGGATAAGTCATACAGATTAGTACATCGTCGAGAATTCCGACCGATAAGACAACAAAATTATTTAGCTGAAACTTTATAGATTTTTTTTCAAGAAAACTTTCAGCCCCTTATTCCTTCCATTTAAATTGGATATTCATAAATGGACAATATCACTAAGGCAATACAGAACCTTGATAAATCCCTAAACAAAGATAATCCCCGCAAAATCATACCAAGCAATGACTTTCTTAGAAATCTCTCCTCCCGGCCAGACACCCTGCTGCGTAATATATTCCAACTATTCCATGATATGATAAAAGCCTATATTAAAGATGGTATTAATGAATATCCCGATGATCCCGAGTCCATCAACTATGTCCATTATGATTGCAGCCAGTTATTCATTAAGGGATGTGATCATCCCTTTTTTGCTGACCGTATCTTTGCCAATCGGCTCATAAACCTGGTTGGAGCCATGAAGAGAGGTATCCAGCAAAACAAGCTTTATATTTTTGAAGGTCCCCATGGATCGGGAAAAAGTACTTTTTTAAATAATTTACTTATCAAGTTTGAGGAATATGCCAATACCATAGAGGGTCAGACCTACGAAACAGTATGGCGTCTGGATCGAAAAATGTTCAGGAATAGCCCTCAACAGGAAACGACTCCCTCCCTCGCACATCTCATTGAAATAATCAATAAATCTCAAGGTAATCAAAAGGAAATCTTGCCATTAAATAATAACCCCCAATGTGAGATTTATTTGGAGATCCCATGCCCCAGTCATGACCATCCTGTTCTGATGATTCCCAAACATCATCGCAGGAGTTTTTTTAAAGATTTTTTTGAAGATGAAGACTTTAAAAAAAGGCTTTTTAATAATAAGGAGTATGAATGGGTATTAAAGGATGATCCCTGTACTATCTGTAGCACTCTATACCAGGCTCTATTAGACAAGGGAATAAAACCGGCTGAAATTTTCAAGATGATCTACGCGCGGCATTACATTTTTAATCGCAGGCTGGGAAATGGCATCAGTGTCTTTTATCCTGGAGACAAGCCCTCAAAACAAGATAATTCATTAAGAAATGAGATCATCCAAAACCAAATGGACAAGATCTTTCGTGACAGCAACAGGGTTAAATATCTATTTTCACGATTTGCAAAAACCAATAATGGTATCTATGCATTAATGGACATTAAATCGCATAACAGGGAACGCCTGGACGAACTTCACAATATAATAAGTGAAGGCATTCACAAGGTGGAAGACATAGAAGAAAATGTCAATTCTCTTTTTCTGGCACTAATTAATCCGGAAGACAAATCAAATATTCGGGATTTTCATTCCTACTCAGATCGGATTGAATTTATAAAGATATCTTATATTATGGATTTTTATACTGAAGTCGAGCTCTATACAAATATATTTGGGAAACAAATTCATGACAGCTTTCTGCCCAGAGTCCTGACGAATTTTGCCAGAATCATTATTTCATCCCGCCTGGATCTCAGATCAGAGGCACTTTTGGAGTGGATAGATGATCCTCAAAAATATAGCCTGTACTGTGACAAGAATCTGCAATTGCTAAAGATGGAAATCTACACCGGCAATATACCTTCCTGGATTTCAGAAGAAGACTTAAAAGGCCTCACGGCCAAAAGACGACGCAATATTATCAGAGAATCCGAAACAGATGGAACGCGTGGTTATTCAGGAAGGGACTCAATCAAGCTTTTTAATGATTTTTATTCAACCTATGCCAAAGAAAAAAAACTCATCAATATGTCTATGCTCTGTGATTTTTTCCGAAAACTAAGAGCGAGAAAAAGAGGTCTGATTCCTGATGGTTTCCTGGATTCACTTCTGCAAATGTATAATTATACAATCCTTCAGAATGTAAAAGAATCTCTCTATTATTATAATGAAGAACAAATCTCCAATAAAATTCAGAATTTCCTGTTTTCTGTAAATTTTGACATAGGGACAACGATTACAAATAAATTTACCGGTTCCAGGCTTAAAATAACCAAGGATTTTCTTGAGGGAATTGAAAACTATTTATTGGGCTCTAATGTGGGCCAAAAAGAACGGATAACTTTTAGAAAAGATGTACAGAAAGAATATACTTCAAAAACGCTAACCCAGGAAATTATTCTGGAAGGGCTCCCCCTCACTGAAACAAAACTATATCAATCATTATATGATAAATATGTTCATAACCTGAAGGATAAAGTCCTGGATCCCTTTCTCGAAAATGAAAATTTCAGGCAGGCAATCAAGGATTATGGAAAAGAGGCCTTTAAAACCTATGATAAAAAAATAAGAGATGATGTTTCGTTCATGATGGATAACCTGCGCAATAATTATGATTATACTAAACGAGGTGCCAAAGAAATTTGCATTTACCTTATTGACAATGACCTCGCCAGAAAATTTTCCACCAATAATACCAGATCAGATGCAACCTCTTAAATTTTCTCCAAAGTTGTATATTCTATATGCAATAGTTTTCGTCCCGCATTGCGGAACAGTACCTCAATTTTCTTATCTCCAACTATTTTTGAAACAACACCGGGGCCAAAGGCAGGATGCCTGACCCGTTCCCCCTGAGAGAAGTCCATGATCCCAGGGGTATCCAGAGAATAATCCGAAGCTGGTAATTTGAAACAGGATTCCTTGTTTTTTCTGGCGCCGCCTATCTTTTCATAGTGCAGGATATCCCCAGGCAAACCACGGATAAAAGAAGATAAACCGGTTTGAGAATATGGAATTTCATACTGCCATCCAGGCAGTGATTCCTTAGAAGGATAACACAAGATCAACTCGTCCATAGCTCGAGTCGCAGCCACATACATAAGGCGTCGTTCCTCTTCCATCTCCAAAGGATTCTGATATGCCTTGGCAGAAGGAAAACGGCCTTCCATAGCCCAAATAATAAAGACCACAGGCCATTCCAGTCCCTTGGCTGAATGAACTGTGCTCAGAGTAAGGCATTCCTCTTCTTTATCAAACCCCAGGTCTTTGGAACTGGTGGGTGGTTCCATTACCAAATCATCCAAAAAATTGTCTATATTCTTATAACGGCCAGCTATTTGAAGCAATTGATCCAGCTCTTTTTGCCTTCGGGGAAAATCATCATATTTTTCTTTCAGGATAGGAGCGTAATATGCCATGACCCGCTTAAAAGCTTCCTGTGGATTTATATTATTAATATCACTAGAATCAAAAATGGATAAAAGCTCGGCAAGCTGTGTTAGACCTTGCAGATTTTTACCGATCCCTGGCCAGTCTCCTAACCTGCCCAGGGGACCATGATTGTCCTTCATCCACTTTATTATAGACTTGCCTTTTGCTAAACCGACATTTTTTACTAATCTCAGGATTCGCATCCAACTAACAGCTTCATCCTCATTCACCACTACTCTCAAGTGAGCCAGAAAATCCTTGATATGGGCTGATTCCAAAAACTTAAAACCGCCATATTTCATATATTTTATACCATTGCGAGTTAGTTCCGCTTCTAGTTCAAAGGAATGGTATCCCGCACGGAATAAAACAGCGATATCTTTCAATGATTGACCTTCCCTGATCTTCTCTTTTATATACCTGGTAATAAACATAGACTGTTCCGGCTCAGTCCTGGTGTCAATCGCCCTTGGTCGTTCTCCTCCCACACGATTTGTAAAAAGGCATTTGGTAAATTGTTCGCTTGCCTGTTCCATTATACCATTGGTAAGGCTTAGAATTGGCTGCGAAGATCTGAAATTTTCTTCCAGTTTAATTATCTTTACATCCTGGAAATAATCCGTAAATTCAAACATATTCCTATAATTAGCGCCCCGAAAGGAATAAATTGACTGAGAATCATCTCCTACCACCATTATATTTTTGTGTTCATGCGCAAGCCATCTCACTATATCAGCCTGAATAGAATTAGTATCCTGGTATTCATCCACCATAAGATAGCTATACTGCTGACTGAGCTGGATCCGCACATCCGGATTGTCAGCAAGGAGAGATCTTAGATTAATTATAAGATCATCAAAATCCATAAGTTGATGTTCTTGTTTATATTCCGCGTAAAGTCTTTCAAGTATCTGAAGCTGAGGTAAACAATCCTGAAACTGAACGTATTCCGTTTTTAAAAATTGCTCCATAGATTGCTGAAGATTAGCGGATTTGCTCAAGATATTTGCTATGGTATTCCGCTTCGGGAATCTGGTTCTGCTTTTTGGCTTCTCAATTTCCGGAACCAGGGAGGAAATAATCTCCTCCATATCTGAACGATCCAGGATGGTAAAAGAATTCGAAAGACCAAGAGCCTCGGCATGCTGTCTTAAAATCTGAAGGGCAAGAGAATGAAATGTCCCGGCGGATACAAAGCGGCAACGGGCATCAGCCAGGCTGGAAGCCCTTTCTATCATTTCCTGGGAGGCTTTGCGCGTAAATGTCAGAAGCAATATTTTCTCAGGCTGGATACCTTCCTCCACCAGCCTGGCCACCCGATAAATCAGGGTGCGCGTCTTGCCACTGCCAGCTCCCGCAATAACCAGAGCCGGACCTGCCAGATGCAATACTGCCTCCAATTGCGCAGGATTTAGAACCGCCGCGTAATCAACCCCATTCCTGTCCACCAAATAATGCCTCCTTTTTTTAATGGCTACGTTACGGACAACTCCTAATAAACGATATGCCTATAAAGAATACATAGCTCGTAACAAATGCCAGGCCTTCAATTCTGTTAATAATATAACCTGTCCTGCAAAATACAAATAATAGCAAGGAGACAATAAACATAGCCGGAAATTCAAAGAACAACAGCCTGGAGTCCAGGGACATAGGATTTATAAGGGCGACCGTTCCAATGACAAGTCCAATATTAAAGATGTTACTCCCCACAACATTTCCAATAGAAATTTCATGTTCTCCTCTGATCCCGGCAACAACCGAAGTGGACAGCTCAGGTAGGGAAGTACCCAGGGCTACAATGGAAAGGCCTATAAAGATATCGCTAAAGCCCAGGAATCTTGCAATAAAAATTGAAGATTTGACAAGGATATCAGCTCCTCCAAGCAAGCTTGCCATACCAATGATAATAAGTAATGAATTTTTTAACAAAGATTTCTTATTCAATAAACTTTTATCACCATGTATATCCTTTTTTCTGGAATTAAGAATTCCATAGATCAAAAAAATGACCAAACCCAGCAAAAGAAATACACCATCCAATCGTCCCAAATAACTATCCAGGCAGAGTATCCAGAACACACCGGAAAACCCGATCATAAGTGGAATCTCAGAATATATTATTCTATGATCAATAGCCAAAGGCCGGATAAGAGCGCTTATACCAACTACTAATCCAATATTGGCAACATTGCTGCCAAGGATATTACCCAGTGAGACTCCGCTTGATCCCTCGACAGCGGCAATAAGGCTCACCAAAAGTTCGGGCGCAGAAGTAGCAAAGGCAACAACTGTCAAGCCAATAATCACTGGACGAACAGAAAAGCCAAGGGCCAGGCTGGCGGCTCCTTTGACCAGCCATTCAGAGCCATAGTATAAGAAGAACATTCCGAGAAAAAGTAAAAGGATATGTAAAAGCATGATGATTAATTATTTTTTAAGTAAGATAACACCCGAACGAAAACTGTCTTTTTCGTTCGGACACTAGATACCCTGGTAAAAAGTCGATTGCCGCCTTTTTGCCAGGCGGAAGAGGCTATTCTATCCTCCCCCAGCGGTTTGAAATAAATTTAAATGGTTCCATCCACGGTCAGAAATTTCCCGCCCTCGGCCTGTTGATGAACCTTTTTACGAATCCATCAAATTAGCATTATAACAGGAATCAGAATAGCAAGAATTCCAAGAAAAAGAAGGATAAAAACCGGAATCATAAAGGCAATTATGATCTTCAAATAAGAAGTTTGGTGGACTTCACGCAAGCCGACAATCTGGATAATAAAGATCCAGATAAAGCTTACTATGGAACCAATAAAAGGAATAAGTCCAATGATTTGTGCCGCCTGAGAATAAGAGATTACCCGAAAAGTTGCTTCATAACCATTTTCCCCTGATCGAACTAATCGCAGCAGGATATGAATAAAAAGGCTGGTAAATAGAATTTTAAAAATAATAAAGATTGGAACAAAAGCAATTAATAATAAAAAAATCATACCAATCGTTAATTTCCCGATCAAAGGCTGAATAGCCAGACTTATCCCCCCTGAAAATATTAAAAACTGCCAAAAAAAGCCTATCATGGACCCAAGGGAACCGATAAGAAGCCCAAAGGCCAAAGATTCTTTATAGCCATCCATAAAGGTAGAATTAAAAAAGGTATCCGGAGATAACATGACATCTTTTATTGTCTGAAAAATAGCCCGCCAAAGTCCCAGCTCAGAACGTTTTTCCCATGGAGAAAAAGATGGTTGGTCTTTCTTTTCATCGCTTGCAGCAGGATCCTCTGAAATAAACTCAAATTCTGGAGAAGATTCTGCAAGCTCAAGTTTTTTTCCCATTGAATTTGGATCAAATCGCTGGTTACAACGAGGGCAGATCACAAGTGTTGTGTTAGATATTATCTCAGAATCAGGCACATCTTTGGAAAAATGACAGTAAGGGCAAATCAGCTCCAAGCTCAACTCCTTTCTTCCCGTTCTTTCATAAGTCTATTCAAAGTCTTCTTTTCGGACCATTGTCTTAGTTTCCCCAGTAAGCCACCGGGATGATTCCTGTCAAGGACCTTTTCTCTAAACCTTAAACCCTGTTTGGTTTTCAAGGCAGACTGAAGACATTCTTTTTTTTGAAGACAATCAAAACATTCCGGTACAATTGTTCTAAGCCCATCTTGCCCCATAGGGAAAACATTATCTAAAACCCCAAAACACTCTTTTTTATTCTTGCACATAATTGGTAAGCTCGTAAAAGCAGCTTTGTTCCTTTTTACTCGGCGGATGAGAGCTTCCCTCCTCCGCCATTTAAAGTGAATTCAAGTGGCCACCCCAGACCGGAATTTCCCGCCCTTGGCCAGCTGATAGACTTTTTACAGGTCCATCATGATTAAGGGTCTCATATAACTTTCTTTGATGGATCTTGTCTATGATAATTAATAAACCACACAATTATAAATGATTATTATATAAAATCAAAATTTATTGACATTAAGATTATCCCTCATTAATATCCTCTCCATGGTAAATAGACAACGAGTTTATATTATAAGGCATGGTCAGGTATCAGGGTATGAAAAATTTCCGGTCTACGGTCATACTGATGTAGATTTGACTGAGACAGGGCTTATCCAGATTCGACAGATATCAGAACGACTGCGCTTTACTGATATTATATCCATTTATGCAAGTGATTTAAAACGGTCTGTTCAAGGTGCCCATATAATTGGATCTTACCATAATGTTCCTCTCTCTTTTTTGCCAGAGCTGCGGGAGATGTATTTTGGAGACTGGGAAGGACTCTCCTTGACAGAAATACAAAAAGATTTCCCAAAAGAACTGGAAAGGCGCAAAAAAGATCTTATTAATTTTGCTCCCCCGGGTGGAGGAGAGACCTTAGCCAGGTTTTCAGAAAGAATAACAAAATGCTATAATAAAATCCTCAAGACCCATAAAGATAACGATATTGCGATTATCGCCCATGGAGGTGTTAATCGGATAATTCTGTGTAACGCCCTTGGCCTTGACATTACGCAGATGTTTAATTTTCACCAGGATTACGGCTGTCTGAATATTATTGATTATTATCCGGATTCAAAACTGGTGCAGTTAGTAAATGGCTAATCTGAAACAGGTATTTTTGTTTGCAAATATATGTGATATATTTCACATACATTTAAAGTAAACCTTAGGACTTGTCCCAATAACCAAAAAAAGCAGGAAAAACTAAAATGGAGGACCTTGATGAAAACCATAGTCGTACAAGATATAATGGTTCCCCTTTCCGAATATGCCACCGTTTCCGAGGAAACAAGCCTGTACGAGGCTCTGTTGGCCCTGGAAAAGGCTCAAATTGAGTTTGGCCGCAAACATTACGGACACAAGGCAATTCTCGTATATGACAAAGATAAACAAATTGTCGGCAAATTAGGACAAAGGGATGTGTTAAAGGCTCTGGAACCTAAATATGGAGTTATGCGCAATCAGGACAATTTAAGCGGTTTTGGTTTCAGTAAAAAATTCTTGAATAGCATGATTGATCAATTTAAGCTTTGGGATAAACCGCTTGATAAAATTTGTCAAAAAGTATCTTCAATTAAAACAAAAGACATCATGCATACCCCTGGTGAAGGTGAATATGTA
>DAOWOF010000288.1 GCA_030642205.1 Desulfobacteraceae bacterium
AACATTGATAACCCTGTTCAAGGAGATCTTGATGGGAATTCTTCATCTTACCTCAGAGACAGACCTTCCATCCTGCCGTAAAAAGATCTTTGCCGGTTTTTCCATCCTTATAATTATTCTGCTCATCTATTCTAATAGTTTCAATTGTTCCTGGCATTTTGATGATAAACAGAACATCCTTGACCGCCAGGAGATTCACCTTGCAAATATATCATCATGGCAGCAAATAAAGAGCGCCTTTTCCAATAAGGCCGGGCACATCGACAGACCTGTCTCCTGTTTCAGTCTGGCCATAAATTATTTCTTTGGAAAAGAAGAGGTATTTGGCTACCATCTGGTAAACCTCTTTGTCCATTTTATCGCTGCTTTCACCCTGTTCATTTTTATCTATGAGATACTCAACCTGCCAATAATAAAAGCAAGATATGGGCCAAAAGCCTATTCCATAGCCCTTTTGGCATCTATTTTATGGGCAATTAATCCTGTTCAGACCCAGGCTGTAACATATATTGTGCAACGCATGGCCAGTATGGCAGCCATGTTTTATATCATGGCAATGTATTTTTATCTAAAAGGCAGAATCAGCAAAGAGCGTTTATCACGATATTTCTGGTTTTGTTTATTTGTCCTGGCTGCTTTATTGGCCTTTGGCTCCAAAGAAAATACGATTATTTTATTTATCAACATATTTATCTTTGACCTTTTTCTCGTTCAAGGATTTTCTATCAGAAACCTGAAACGAGTCACGCTTCTCCTCCTTATCCTGATATTATTTTCCATTATTATCGCCCTAATCATTGAAGGCCCTGAAATATTCAACCTGAAAATATATCTGGCTGGATATGAATGCAGGGGATTTACACTTTGGGAAAGATTGCTTACCGAGCCAAGAATCATCCTTTTTTATATCTCCCTTTTATTATACCCCATGCCAAACAGGTTATGTTTTGTACATGACATTAGAATATCACATGGTTTTCTTGATCCACCAATAACAGGACTTGCTATTCTCTTTATTCTCATCATTCTTGTCTTTTCAATCGTCAAAGCCCGAAAATGGCCATTAATTACTTATTGTACGATCTTCTTTTTTCTTCACCACCTTGTAGAGGGATCTTTTATCCCACTGGAATTAATCTTTGAACATCGTAATTACCTGCCATCCATGTTATTTTTTGTTCCTATTGCTATCTTGCTCATTAAGGGTCTGGAACATTTTGCACCAAAAAAAATAATACATACTGCATTAATATTTTTTATACCTCTGATTTTGATTGCAACAGGAAACGCAACCTTCTTGAGAAATATCATCTGGAAAACAGATGAAAGCCTCTGGATGGATGTAATAGATAAATACCCTGCCCTGCCACGCGCCCACCATAATCTGGCTAATTATTATGAACATCTTGGATTAATAAAACCAGCAATCCTTGAATATACCAAGGCCTTAGATCTGCCAGAAGGACTCAACAGACGAACTCATCATCATACACATAGAGATCTTGGTTTGCTCTACTATAAACAAAAAAACTATAAATTATCCCTGAAACATATTTCAAAATCCCTCCTGTATAAATCGGATTATACGAAGGCGCTGAATATGCTCGGAGTCCTTAAAATCCGGGAAGGTAATTATAAGGAAGCCTTTGATTGTTTTATTCAGTCATTAACCAAAGACAGGAATAATTTCGAGGCTCATAATAATCTGGGATTTATACTCTTAAAACAAAAAAGGTTTGATGAAGCCATCAATGAATTTCATAAAGCATTGAAGATTAACAAGTCTGAATCAAGAACATATATAAACCTGGGAATTGCTTATAAATATAAAGAAGAATTTGGGAAGGCTATAAATTATTTAAAGGAAGGAATAACTTTAAATAGAAATCTGATAATGCCTCGATTACACATACTTGAAATATACTATAGAATAGGTCAACATCAAAAAGCCCTACAAATTGCTCAAGATCTGGTAAATTCAAAATCCATAAAACTGCTTTCAGAGATTATTATTCAAAAAGTACTGCAGGAAGATCCCATGGTCGAAGCGCCAGACCCAAGGATTATTTCATCAATATTTTCCGGAATATACAAAAAAAAAGGAGATCAATATTATATACAGGCAAAGATAATGCGTAAAAAAGGATATTAAAAAAAGCAGACCCTTATCAGGATCTGCTTTTTTTAAATTACAGTAAATTGATTAAGGAAGTATGGTTCCACCTGGACCAGCAATAGTATAAGTTACATTTCCATTGCTATGAGAAGATGTCATAGTATAAGTTGATATAGTACCAGCACTAGCAGCCACGGAAACACCGTCAGAATTGTTTAAATTGGTTAAATTACAAATTGTTGGGGTATAAGTATCATTATCCATATAATAAGCTTCCTGCTCAGTCATTGCATTCCTTAGATCAGCCTGGGCAGCTGAATTATATGCCCTCATCCTGTACGATGCAAACTGTGGTATAGCAATCGCAGCCAGGATACCAATAATTGCAATAACAATCATCAATTCAATAAGGGTAAAACCTTTTTCATTATTATGGAATTTTCTTAACATTATATCCTCCAGATAATTTATGATTTGCTCATGAACTTGATCCAATAAATGAGCCTTTACTCAATGCTCACCTCCTTTCATTTTTTTGTCGGCTTGC